>NZ_JBEYTP010000003.1:43222-319114 GCF_040643125.1 Micromonospora sp. NPDC047465 | reverse complement strand
CGCGCAGACCGTGCAGGTGTCGGCGTACCCGGACCACTACGCCCAGTGGGAGCAGCAGGCCGCCGACCTCGTCGCCAAGCACTGGAACAACTGACACACAGAGACAGACTTTCCACCACAAGGGGGAACGCTGGCCGGCACCCGACACGGGCGCCGGCCAGCGGCACATCCACCCCGGCATGGGACCGTGGGTGCGTCCCGCGCGTGGGGCTATCGGCGGCGGGCTGCCAGCCAGCGCGTGGCCAGGGCGGCGGCGCTGCCCCAGATGCCGCGCCGGAACACCAGCACGACGAGGACGAAGATGCTGCCGGTGACCAGGCCGATCGCCTCGAACCCGGAGAACGACAGCCAGTCCTCCAGACGGACCAGGATGGCCGCGCCGAGTACCCCGCCCCAGAGCGTGCCGATCCCGCCGAGCACCACCACGATGACGGCCTTGCCGGAGGTGGTCCAGTGCAGCACGTCGAGGGAGACGAAGCGGTGGCCCACGGCGAACAGCCCGCCGCCGAGCCCGGCGATGAAACCCGACAGCACGAACGCGGTCAGCTTGTAGCGGTGCACGGGGTAGCCGAGCGCGCGGGCGCGGGCGGGGTTGTCGCGGATGCCGACCAGCACCCGGCCGAAGGGCGAGTGCACGATCCGCCAGGCGCCGGCCAGCCCGAGCAGCACGATCGGCAGGATCGCGTAGTAGAAGTAGTAGTCGTCGGTGAGGTCCAACCCGAACAGTTCGCGGGGCACGCCCTGCAGGCCGTTCTCGCCCCGGGTGACCGAGCGCCACTCGTTGGCCACGTAGTAGACCATCTGCGCGAACGCCAGCGTGACCATGGCGAAGTAGATGCCGGTCCGCTTCACGGCCAGGTAGCCGATCGGCACCGCGAGCACGGCCGCGGCGAGCGCCCCAGCCAGCACCGCCACCGGGAACGGCAGGCCGGCGTGGATGGACACCAACCCGGTGACGTACGCGGAGGCGCCCCAGAAGGCCGCGTGCCCGAAGGACATCAGCCCGGTGAAGCCGAGCAGCAGGTCCACGGCGACGGCGAACAGCGCCCAGCAGAGGATGTCCACCGCCACCGCCGGGTAGAGCCCGTTGGGCAGCCAGAACGCCACCAGCAGCCCGACGGCGAGCAGCGCGTACCGGACCCAGCCGGGCGCCCGGGTCACGGCGACCAGCCCCGACTTCGGCGCCCGGCCGCCGGCGTCGGTCGCGGTGTCGACGGTGCTCGTCATGCCGGTGCCTCCTCACGGCCGAACAGCCCGGCCGGACGCCAGAGCAGCACGGCGGCCATCACGATGAAGACGATCGTCTGCGACACGATCGGGAAGTCGGACAGGTACGCCTCGCCCCACGCCTGGACCAGGCCGATGCCGAAGCCGGCGGCCACGGACCCGAAGATCGAGCCCAGCCCGCCGATCACCACCACCGCGAAGACCACGATGATCAGGTCGGCGCCCATCAGCGGGTTCACGGCCCGCATCGGCGCGGCCAGCACCCCGGCGAGAGCGGCCAGGCCGATGCCGAAGCCGAAGACCGGGGTGACCCAGCGGCCGACGTTGATGCCGAACGCCTGGGTCAGCTCTGCCCGCTCGGTCGACGCCCGGACCACCATGCCGATCCGGGTGCGGGTCAGCACCCACCAGACGCCGACGCAGACGGCGACCGCGAAGCCAAGGATGAAGACCCGGTAGGTGGGGAAGTCGAAGAGCCCGAAGTCGACCGACCCGCTCAGCGCGGACGGGGTCTCGTACGGGCTGGACTGCACGCCGTAGCGGAGCTTCACCAGGTCCTGGAGGATCAGCGTGAGACCGAAGGTGAGCAGGAAGTTGTAGAGCGGGTCGAGCCGGGTGAGCCGGTGGATGAAGGCCCGCTCCAGTGCCATGCCGAGCAGGCCCAACCCCACCGGCATGATCACCAACGCCGCCCAGAACGGCACGCCCGCCTCGCTGAGCAGGACGTACGCGCCGAACGCGCCGAGCATGTAGAACGCCCCGTGGGCGAAGTTGACCACCCGCAGCATCCCGAAGATGACCGCGAGCCCGAGGGCGAGCAGGGCGTAGAACGCCCCGCTCACCAACCCGTTGAACGTGTTCTGCAAGAAGCCGGTCATGCCCTGGTCACATCTTGCAGTCCGCCGACGGGGCGCGGAACGCCTCGGCGGCGGGGATGGTCTTGAGGACCTTGACGTAGTCCCACGGCTCGCTCACCTCGGACTGCGGCTTCACCTGGGCGAGGTAGGCGTCGTGGATGACCCGGTGGTCCTCGGCGCGGATCTTGCCGTTGCGCAGGAAGACGTCCTCGACGGTCTTGCCCTCCAGCTCCTTGACCACGGCGTCGGCGTCGTCCGTGCCGGCTGCCTGCGCGGCCTCCAGGTACTGGGTGGCGGCGGAGTAGTTGGCCGCGTGCGCGAAGGACGGCCGGGTGCCCGTCTCCTTCTGGAACCGGTCGGCGAACTCCCGGTTCTTGGCGTCGAAGTTCCAGTACCAGGCGTCGGTGTACGTGGTGCCGGCGAGCGCGGCCGGGGTCAGCGAGTGGATGTCGGTGATGAACATCAGGCCGACGGCGAGCCCGACGCCCTTCTCCCGGAGCTTGAACTCGTTGTACTGCTTGACCACGTTGACCAGTTCGGCGCCGGCCTGCATGGTGCCGAGCACCTGCGGCTTCGGGTTCAGCGTCGGCGCCTTGAGCAGGAACGTCGAGTAGTCGCCGCTGGTGTTCGGGAACGGCGCGCCGTCCTTGCCGACGACGGTCCCGCCGGCCGCCGTGATCGCGCTCGAGAAGCTCTTCTCCATGTCCTGGCCGAAGGCGTAGTTCGGGTAGAGGATGTACCAGTTCTTCCCGACCTGCTCGGTGGTGGTCTTCCCGGTGCCGTTGGCCAGCATGTAGGTGTCGTACGCGTAGTGGAACGTGTACTTGTTGCAGCTCTTGCCGGTCAGGTCGGTGGTGGCCGCCCCGATGTTGAAGTAGAGCTTCTTCTTCTCTTTCGCCACGTCGGCGACCTTGAGCGCGGCCGAGGAGGTCGGCACGTCGAGGATGAGGTCGACGCCCTTGCGGTCGAACATCTCGGCGGCCTTGCTGTTGGCGATGTCGGGCTTGTTCTGGTGGTCGGCGGTCTCCACGGTGATGTCGCTGGTCACCGCCTTGTCGCCGTGCTTGGCCTTGAAGTCGGCGATGGCCATCTCGACGGCCTTGACCGAGTTTTTGCCGGACAGCTCGGAGTACGCACCCGACTGGTCGTTCAGCACGCCCAGCACGATCTTGCCCCCGGTCAGCTTCTGGTCCCCGCCCGACTGGGGACCACCGCCGCCGCAGCCGGCGACCAGCACCATCGCCGCCGCCGACGCGGCGGCCACACCCACCGTCCTACGCATGCTCATCCCTCCACCCCCGCGCGGCGCGCGGGTCGTCGAAATCGAAAAATCAGATGCCGAGGTACGACAGCAGCTCGCGTTCCCGCGACCGCACCTCGGAGTTGCCCATCGCCTCCGCGATGCGTCCCTCGGCCAGCAGGTAGTGCCGGTCGGCGACGCCGGTGGCGAAGTGCAGGTTCTGCTCGACCAGCAGCACGGTCACCCCGTGCCGCTTGGCCTCGCGCAGGAGGTCGCCGACCTGCTGCACGAGCAGCGGCGAGAGCCCCTCGGTCGGTTCGTCGCAGAGCAGCAGCCGGGCGCCCATCCGCAGCACGCGGGCGAGGGCGAGCATCTGCTGTTCGCCGCCGGAGAGCATGGTGGCGGCCGAGTCCCGTCGCTCGTAGAGGGCGGGGAACGCCTCGTACACCCGCTCCAGCGGCCACGGGTCGGGGCCGACCGTCGGCGGCAGGGTGAGGTTCTCCGTCACGCTCAGCGTGGCGTAGCTGCCCCGGTCGTCGGGGACCCAGCCGAGCCCCAGCCGAGCCCGCCGGTACGCGGGCAGCTTCCCGACGTCCCGACCGTCCAGCTCCACGGTGCCGCGCTGGCCGGTGTGCAGGCCCATCACGCAGCGCAGCAGGGTGGACTTGCCGGCCCCGTTGCGCCCGACGAGGGTCACCACCTCGCCGGCGGAGACGTCCAGGCTGACCTCCCGCAGCACCTGCGCCTCGCCGTACCAGGCGGACAGGTTCTCAATGCGCAGCATCAGCGGCTCCCAGGTATGCGGTGATCACGCGCTCGTCGGCGCGGACCTGCTCGTACGGGCCCTCGACGAGGACCTTGCCGGCCTGCAGGACGGTGACGGTGTCGGCGAGCCGCCCGACCACGCTCATGTTGTGCTCGACCATCACCACGGTCCGGCCCTGCCGGACGCGCGCGATCAGGTCGACGGTGCGGTCGACGTCCTCCAGGCCCATGCCCGCGGTCGGCTCGTCGAGCAGCAGCACCTTCGGGTCCAGCGCGAGGGCGATGGCCAGCTCCAGCGCCCGCTTGCGCCCGTACGCCAGCGCCTCGGCGGGGGCCTCGGCCAGTTCGGCCAGCCCCACCATGTCGAGCAGTTCGATGGCCCGGTCGGTGTAGCGGCGCATCAGCTTCGCCGAGCGCCAGAACCGCCAACCCAGCCCGCTCGGGCTCTGCAACGCCAGCTCGACGTGCTCCCGCGCGGACAGCTGCGGGAAGAGGCTGGTGATCTGGAACGACCGGGCCACGCCGAGTCGAGCGACCTGCTCGGGCGGCAGCCCGGTGACGTCGCGGCCGGCCAGCTCGATCCGGCCGCCGCTGGGCTGCAGGAACCCGGTCAGCAGGTTGAAGAGGGTGGTCTTCCCGGCGCCGTTCGGGCCGACGAGCGCGTGCACGCTGTCCGCCGCGATGTCGAGGTCGACGCCGTCGACCGCCCGGAAGCCCCGGAAGTCGCGGGTCAGTCCGCGAGCCGACAGGAGCGCTTGCCCGGCCATCGCCTACTCCTCCGTAGGTGTCGCGACGGCCGGGTCGGTGACCGCGGTCACATGGCCGTCGCGTGCTGGAAACCTACGGCGGCGCCAGAGGTCGAGCTATGTCGATGGGAGCCACATTCCGGGACGGCTGGCCGTGCGGGACCTCCACCTCCCGCCCGGCAGCCCCGCCGGTTCGCATCGACGAGCCTCACAGTCCAGCCCGATGCCTACCACCGGCATGTGGACGGCCCACGGCCACCACCTCCGCACCGTCTTGACCAACGGCCCTAGTGTCATGGGCCCCCTCCCGCGAAAGGTGCCGAGCGAATGCCCTTCGGCTTCACTGTTGCGATCATCTTCGCCGCCGGTCTGACGATCTCCGGCGCGCTCGCGCTCGGCGCGCGCGCCAGCTCGACGAAGCGGACCGCCACCCTGGCGGCGCTCGGCTGCCTCGTCGGCGCGGTGGTGTTCGTCGTCGGCTCCAGCGCCCACTCCGTGCCGATCCGCTCGGTCGGGATCGTCACCAGCTTCGGCAAGCCGACGGGCAAGGTCACCGGCTCCGGCCTGAAGTGGGTCGCCCCGTGGCAGAAGGTCGGCGAGTGGGACGCCGGCCGGCAGAAGTACGACCACATCGGCGGCGAGAACTGCGTCCGGGTCCGCACCGGCACGCTCGCCGACGCCTGCGTCGAGGTGCTCGTCGAGTGGCAGGTCAGGCCGGAGAACGCGCCGAAGCAGTTCATGGACTACAAGGGCGACTTCGACAGCTTCCGGGGTCAGCGGGTGGGCGTCCAGCTCGACAGCGCCGTCAACGACGCCTTCGCCACGTACAACCCGCTGGAGAAGATCGACGCGAACACCGGCAACCTGAACGTGGACCTGAAGCCCTTCGCCGAGAGCATCAAGGCCAGCGCGGAGACGCGGCTCTCCAGCGACGTCGACATCCTGTCGGTCACGATCACCCGGGTCAACCACGACGACAAGACCGAGGGCAACATCAAGGCCTTCCAGGACAAGCTCGCCCAGACCCGGAACCTGGAGCAGGACCGGAAGAACGCCGCCATCCAGAAGCAGATCACCGAGACGAACGCGAAGGTCGACAAGGTGTCGCGGTGCCTGGAGATCGCCGAGCGCAACGGCAGCAACCCCGGGCTCTGCATCAACCCCGGGATCATCACCGGCGCCAAGTGACGGCCCGCCGGCGCTGACCCTCGCCCTGGGCGCGCGCCCCGGCTCAGCCGGTGAGCGCGTCCAGGGCGAGGTCGACGTCGTCCACCGTGGAGTAGACGTGGAAGGACGCCCGGACCCGTCCGGCGCGGACCGCCGCCCGGACCCCGGCCCGCTCCAGCCGCTCCGCCGCGCCGGGCACCTCCACGGTGACGATCGCGCTGTCGCCCGTCGGCCGGCCCAGCCCGGCGAGGAACCGGTTGGCCAACGCGACGTCGTGCGCGTGCACGGCGGGCACACCGATCTCGGCGACGAGTTCCAGTGCGGGGGCCGTGCCGACCCAACTGAACCAGGCCGGCGAGATGTCGAATCGGCGGGCGTCGTCGGCCAGGCGCAGCGGCGGGCCGTAGTAGGAGGCGTGCGGGTCGCTGCCCGCGTACCAGCCGGCGGCGTCGGGGCGCAGCCGCTCGCGCAGCTCAGGGGCGAGGTAGGCGAAGGCGGAGCCGCGCGGCGCCATCAGCCACTTGTACGCGCCGACCGCGACCACGTCGGCTCGGCTCGCGTCGAACGGCAGCCAGCCGCACGCCTGGGTGGCGTCCACCGCGACGAGCGCGCCGTGCGCACGGGCCGCCGCGACGATCTCGTCGTACGCGGCGATCGTGCCGTCGGCGGACTGCACCAGGCTGAACGCGACGAGGTCGGTGCCGGCGTCGATGGCGTCGACCAGCCCGGCCGGCGGCACGGTGCGCACCTGGACACCCCGCTCGGCCTGCACCAGCCACGGGAAGAGGTTGGAGGTGAACTCGACCTCCGGCACCACCACGGTCGCGCCGGCGGGCAGCGCGGCGGCGACCGGGGCCAGCAACTGGGAGACGGTGCTGCCGACCGTGACGTCGGCGGCCGGCACGCCGACCAGGCCGGCGAAGGCGGCCCGGGACCGTTCGGTCGCCTCGCCCCAGCCCTCCCAGGAGGTACGCCCGGTCCGCCAGTCGGCCAGCGCCCCCTGCACCGCGTCCCACACCGGGTCGGGTGGCAGCCCGTAGCTGGCGGTGTTCAGCCAACCCGGCTGCGGCTGCCACAGCTTCTGCGCCTGTGTGATCTCCACACCGCCGACGCTAGTCACCCGCGGCGCGTACCGGGACGGCCAATCCCGCACTCGCGGCCCCGGCGCCGGGGCCCTGCCGGCGTCAGCTGACGTTGGCAGGGCCGAGGACGCTCTTCAGGTCTCCCATCAGCGCGGTGGTGGCCGCCACCCGGAACGGGCCGAGCCGCAGCGTGGTGACCTTGCTGCCGTTGAGCAGCTTCACGTGCACCTCGGTGTCGCCCGGGTGCAGCACCAGGGTCTCCTTGAGCCGCTCCACCAGCGGGGGCGTGCACCGGGTCACCGGGATAGTGAGGGTGATCGGCTTGCTCGCCGGGTTGCTGCTGATGTCGGGCATGGACATGTCCATCGCCATGATGCGCGGGGTGTCGTCGCGCCGGTCCACCCGCCCCTTGACCACCACGATGGCGTCCTCGGCGATGTACTGCCCGATCACCTCGTAGGTGTTGGGGAAGAACAGCGCCTCCACGCCGCCGGCCAGGTCCTCCAGGGTGGCCGAGGCCCAGGCCCGGCCCTGCTTGGTGACCCGGCGCTGCACGCCGGAGAGGATGCCGGCGAGGGTCACCACCGCCCCGTCCGGGACGGTGCCCTCCTCCGACAGGGCGGCGATCGTGCAGTCGGCCGCCGCGCCGAGGACGTGCTCCAGGCCGAAGAGCGGGTGGTCGGAGACGTAGAGGCCGAGCATCTCGCGTTCGAAGGCGAGCTTGTCGCGCTTGTCCCACTCCCCCTCGCCGATCACCGGCATCACGGTGGTGCTGCTGGTGTCCGCGTCGCCGAAGCCGGCGCCGAAGAGGTCGTACTGGCCGACGGCCTCCTTGCGCTTGACGTCGGCGTACGCGTCGATGGCCTCCGCGTGCACCACGAGCAGCGCCTTGCGGGAGTGCTTGAGCGAGTCGAACGCCCCGGCCTTGATCAGCGATTCGATGGTCTTCTTGTTGCAGACCACCGCGTCGACCTTCGACAGGAAGTCGTAGAAGTCGGTGTAGTCGCCCTTCTCCTCCCGGCAACGCATGATCGCGGCGACCACGTTCGCCCCGACGTTGCGTACCGCGCCGAGACCGAACCGGATCTCCTTGCCGACCGGGGTGAACGGCCCGGCGGAGGTGTTCACGTCCGGGGGCAGCACCTGGATGCGCATCCGGCGGCACTCTGAGAGGTAGAGCGCCATCTTGTCCTTGTCGTCGCCGACGGAGGTGAGCAGCGCCGCCATGTACTCGGCCGGGTAGTGCGCCTTCAGGTACGCGGTCCAGTACGACACCAGGCCGTACGCCGCCGAGTGCGCCTTGTTGAAGGCGTAGCCGGCGAACGGGACCAGCACGTCCCAGACCTTCTGGATCGCCTCGTCCGAGTAGCCCCGTTCCCGGCAGCCGTCCCGGAACGGGATGAACTCCTTGTCGAGGATCTCCTTCTTCTTCTTGCCCATCGCCCGCCGCAGCAGGTCGGCCTGGCCGAGGGTGTAGCCGGCGAGGATCTGCGCGGCGCGCTGCACCTGCTCCTGGTACACGATCAGGCCGTAGGTGGGCGCGAGGATCTCCCGCAGCGGCTCCTCCAGCTCCGGGTGGATCGGGGTGATCTCCTGGAGGCCGTTCTTGCGCAGCGCGTAGTTGGTGTGCGAGTCCACGCCCATCGGGCCTGGTCGGTACAGGGCGAGGACGGCGGAGATGTCCTCGAAGTTGTCCGGCTTCATCATCCGCAACAGGGAGCGCATCGGCCCGCCGTCGAGCTGGAACACGCCCAGGGTGTCGCCTCGGGCCAGCAGTTCGTACGCGGCCTTGTCGTCCAGCGGCAGCCCGAGCAGGTCCAGCTCCTTGCCGTGGTTGAGCTGGATGTTCTTCACCGCGTCGTCGATGATGGTCAGGTTGCGCAGGCCGAGGAAGTCCATCTTCAACAGCCCGAGCGACTCGCACGTCGGGTAGTCGAACTGGGTGATGATGACCCCATCGGAGTCCCGGCGCATCAGCGGGATGTGGTCGATGATCGGCTCGGCGGACATGATGACGCCGGCGGCGTGCACGCCGGTCTGCCGGATCAGCCCCTCGATGCCCCGGGCGGTGTCGATGACCTTCTTGACGTCCGGCTCGGCCTCGTACATGCCCCGGATCTCGCCGGCCTCGGCGTACCGGGGGTGCTTGGGGTCGAAGATGCCCTCCAGGGGGATGTCCTTGCCCATCACCGCCGGGGGCATCGCCTTGGTGATCCGGTCGCCGACCGCGTACGGGTAGCCGAGCACCCGGGCCGAGTCCTTGATCGCGGCCTTCGCCTTGATGGTGCCGAAGGTGGCGATCTGGGCGACCTTGTCCTCGCCCCACTTGTCGGTGACGTACTTGATGACCTCGCCGCGACGGCGCTCGTCGAAGTCGATGTCGACATCCGGCATCGAGACGCGCTCGGGGTTGAGGAACCGCTCGAAGATCAGGCCGTGCGGGATCGGGTCGAGGTCGGTGATGCCCAGCGCGTACGCGACGAGGGAGCCGGCGGCCGAACCGCGGCCGGGGCCCACGGCGATGCCCTGGCTCTTGGCCCACTGGATGAAGTCGGCGACCACGAGGAAGTACGACGGGAAGCCCATCTGGATGATGACGCCCAGCTCGTACTCGGCCTGCGCGACGTGGCCCTCGGGGATGCCGCCGGGGTAGCGCCGGGCCAGCCCGGCGAAGGTCTCCTTGCGGAACCAGGACTCCTCGGTCTCCCCCTCCGGGACCGGGAAGCGCGGCATCAGGTTGTGGAACTCGAACATCCCGGTCGGGTCGACCTTCTCGGCCACCAGCAGGGTGTTGCGGCAGCCCTCCAGCCAGAGGTCGGAGCTGTCGACGGCGCGCATCTCGTCGGCGGACTTGATGTAGTAGCCGCTGCCGTCGAACCGGAACCGGTTCGGATCGGCGACGTTCGCCGCCGTCTGCACGCAGAGCAGCACGTCGTGCGCCTCGGCCTGCGCCTCGTGGGTGTAGTGCGAGTCGTTGGTCACCACCGGCGGGATGTCCAGCTTGCGGGAGATGTCGTGCAGCTCCTGGCGGACCCGGCGTTCGATGCTGATGCCGTGGTCCATGACCTCCAGGAAGTAGTTCTCCTTGCCGAAGATCTCCTGGTACCTCGCGGCGGCCTTGAGCGCCTCGTCGTACTGGCCCAGACGCAGCCGGGTCTGCACCTCCCCGGAGGGGCAGCCGGTGGTCGCCATCAACCCGTCGGCGTTCTCGGCGAGCAGTTCCGCGTCCATCCGCGGCCACTTGACGAAGAACCCCTCCGTGTACGACCGGCTGGTCAGCTTGAAGAGGTTGTGCAAGCCGGTCTTGTTCCGCGCCCAGATGGTCATGTGGGTGTAGCCGCCGCTACCGGAGACGTCGTCGCTCTTCTGCTCCGGCCTGCCCCAGCGCACCCGCTGCTTGTGGAAGCGTGATTCCGGCGCCACGTACGCCTCGATGCCGAGGATCGGCTTGACCCCGGCGGCCATCGCCTGCTTGTAGAAGTCGTTCGCGCCGTGCATGTTGCCGTGGTCGGTCATCGCCACCGCCGGCATGCCCTGCCGCTTGACCTCGGCGAAGAGGTCCTTCAGGCGGGCCGCCCCGTCGAGCATCGAGTACTCCGTGTGCACGTGCAGATGCGCGAACGAATCGCCCATGCGTGGCGCCCCCCGGGTCGGATCATGGGATGGTCGAGGTCGGTCGGCCTACCCTATCGCCGCCGGAAGAGGCCGCTCCAGACGCCGCGCGGGCCGAGCAGGCAGGGTGTTCTGGATCTCCCCTGCCACCGCCCGCGGAACCGCCTCGGCCCGGCGTCGGTGTCCGCACCGCACGGCGACCGGGCCGGAAAGCCGGCGGAACGGGGCGGGCCCCAGGGCGGGCTGGCTCACCGCCCACCCCGGCCAGCAGCGTGTCACTTGGCCGAAACACACTGATGTGGGCCCGCACGATGATGTAGCACTGGACGATAGTGTGTGGCACACAGTATGGTGTGACACATGGTGAGCGACGAGATCCTGCGGACGCACCTCCAGGAGTTGCGTCGAGGCACCGTGGTGGTGGCGAGCCTCGTCGCCCTGCGGCGCCCCGACTACGGCTACGCGCTGCTGCAACGCCTCTCCGGCCACGGCTTCCCGGTCGACGCCAACACGCTCTATCCGCTGCTGCGGCGGCTGGAGGAGCAGGGGCTGGTGACCAGCGAGTGGAACACCGAGGAGCGCCGGCCGCGCAAGTTCTACCGCACCAGCGAGGAGGGCGAGTCGCTGCTGGGCCGACTCCTCGCCGACCTCGCCGCAGTGCAGACCTCCCTGGCCGGGCTGATCGAAGGAGCCGACCGATGACTTCCCTGACCGACCGCTACCTCGCCGCGACCCTGCGCTCGGTGCCGGTCGCGCGCCGCGAGGAGATCGCCACCGAGCTGCGCGCCTCGATCGAGGACATGGTCGAGGGCCGCACGACCGGCGGGCAGGACGGCACCGCCGCCGAGCGGGAGGTGCTCACCGAGCTGGGCGACCCGGCGCGGCTCGCCGCCCGCTACTCCGACCGCCGGTTGCAGCTCATCGGGCCGACCTACTACCTGGCCTGGGAGCGGCTGCTGAAGCTGCTGCTCAGCTTCGTGCCGGCGACGGCCGGCGTGATCGTCGGCCTGCTGGCGGCAACCGACGGCGAGAACGCCGGCGGGGCCGTCGGCGAGGGCATCACCACCGCCCTCACGGTGGCCCTCCAGATCGCCTTCTGGGTCACCCTGGTCTTCGCGGTGCTGGAGCGCACCAGGACCCCCCTGCACCTGCCCGACTGGAGCATCGACCAGCTCCCGGAGGGCCCGGGCGACCGACAGATCACCCTGACCGACACCGCCGCCTCGATCGGCTTCCTGGCGATCTTCATCGCCTACCTGCCGATGCAGCACTTCCGGTCGTTCGTCCCCGCCGACGGTGACGGCAACCTGCCGATCCTCGACCCGGCGCTGTGGAGCTTCTGGCTGCCGTTCCTGATCGCCGTGCTGGTCGCCACCGTGGGCCTGGAGATCGCCAAGTACCGGGCCGGACGCTGGACCTGGCCGCTGGTCGCGGCGAACGCGGTGCTCGACCTGGCCTTCGCGGTGCCGGTGGTCTGGCTGATGTCGACCGACCGGCTGCTCAACCCCGACCTCGTGGCCCGCTTCGAGTGGCTCGGCGAGGGCGAGAACCTGAACACCGTCGCCACCGTCGTGGTCGCCGGCACGGCGCTGATCGTGCTCTGGGACGTCGTCGAGAGCGTGATCAAGGCGCTGCGCGACCGCCGCTGACCCGACCGCGCCACGCGGCCCGGCACGCCCCGGTGTGCCGGGCCGTCAGCCGCGACGAGCGGGCCGGAGGGCGCCGGCGGTGGCCGCGGCGAGGAAGCCGGTCCAGGCCGCGGGGCCGAAGGCCAGCACCGGTCCCCCCACGGTCCTTGCTGTCGCGTACGCCCACCACGTCGACAAGGTTCGTCGCCACCTCGACACAGGTGGACCCGCCGTTGTCGCTGCGGGTGGACTTCCGCCAGATCGCGCCGGTCAGGTCCATGACTCCGCCACCTCCGCGAGGAGCTCCCGGGACGCCCGGCGGGGCAACGCCTCGCCCCGCAGGTGGGCGAACTGCTCGGCCATCACCTTCCGGTCGCCGATCTGCCGGCGCAGCACCAACTCGTCCATGACGAAGACGACCTCCGGCGGGGCCTCCCGGGTCAACACCGCCTGGCGGGACAGCCGGGAGGTCACCCGCTGCTCCACCTCGACCTCGCGAAGCATCCCGCCGCCGGTGAGCACCGCGCGCGCGTACGCCTCGGTCTGGAGCAGGCCGGGGATCAGCGACGGCTCGAACCAACGGATCAGGGTCGCCTCCGCCTCGACCGAGATCCACTCCCGCAGCCAGGGCGGAGCGGCGTCGGCCCGGACGAGGGTGAGCAGCCGCTCGAAGAAGCCGCCACCGGTGCCATGCCCGGCATCACCGGCGGCGGCCCGTCGACGCCTTCCGACCGTAGTCGCCGAAGCAGCAGAGTGTGAACAGGCGCGACGGAGGAGGTCGACACGGACAGGGGCGCGGATCGCGTACCCCCGGCTGCGCGGCGACCGCACGTGGTCGCCCGGCAGGGTGCCTGGCCGACGCCGACCGGCGGGATGGAATCCTGACCAGGGTGAACACCGTGACGGACGACGACTGGCGGCGGCCGGGCCCCACCCCGGAACAGCGGCGGTACGACGTCTACGTCGGGCTGGCCACGGTCGTCCTGGCGCTGGTCAGCCTCACCCTCGCCCGCAGCACCGGGGCCTTCCTGCTGGGACCGCCGCCCTCCGGGCCGGAGCAGCTCTTCTGGACCGTCGCGGTGACCCTGCCGGTGATCTGGCGACGCCGGTTCCCCGCCACCACCCTCCTGGTCGTCTCGGTCGCGTTCGTCGCCGCGCAGGCGCGCTCCGCCCCGGAGTCGCAGCTATCCTCCTGGGCGCTGTTCGCGGCCCTCTACTCGCTCGGCGCCTGGGGGCCGGACCGTCGGCTGGCCCGCCGGCTGCGGATCGGCGTCATCGCCACCATGTTCGCGTGGCTGGGGATCTACTACGCGGTCACCATCGACAGGATCCCGGCCGACGCGTTCGACCGCGCGGTCGGTCCGGTGCCCCCCGTGCTCGCCGCGATAGTGAACGGGGTGCTGGTCAACGGCCTCTTCTTCGGGTTCGCGTACTTCTTCGGGGAGACCGCGTGGCTGGCCGCCCGCCGGCAGCACGAGGTGCAGGCGCGGGCCGAGGAGCTGCGCCGCTCGCAGGCCGAGGTCCGTGAGCACGCGGTGGTGGGCGAGCGGGTCCGCATCGCCCGGGAGCTGCACGACGTGGTCGCCCACCACGTGTCGGTGATGGGCGTGCAGGCGTCCGCCGCCCGCCGGGTGCTCGACAAGGACCCGGCGAAGGCCCGCACGGCGCTGGGCGCGATCGAGGAAACGGCCCGTACGGCGGTGGACGAGCTGCGCCGGATGCTCGGCCTGCTCCGCGCCCGCGACGACCGCCCGGACGAGCCGGGGCCCGCCGCGATCGACCAGGTCACGGCCGTGGTCGACCGGGCCCGTGAGGCCGGCCTGCGGGCCACCCTGGGGGTGTACGGGGACCGGGTGCCGCTGCCGGAGTCGGTCTCCCAGGCCGTGTACCGGGTCGTCCAGGAGGCCGTGACGAACGCGCTCAAGCACGCCGCCGGGGCGACCGCACTCGACGTGCGGATCCGCTACCTGGCGCACGAGGTGGAGGTGGACGTGACCGACGACGGACGGGCCACCCGCCCCGCGAACGCCGACGGGCTGGGCCTGGTCGGAATGCGCGAGCGGGTCGCCACCCACGGCGGGGCGCTGGAGGTCGGCCCGCGGGCCGGCGGTGGCTGGCGGGTGCGGGCCCGGTTCCCGCTGCCGGTCTCGGCGGGGCGTCCGGCGTGAGCGCCGACCGCGAGGTGCCCGGCACGGGCGCCGCCGACCACGAGGTGCCCGGCGTGGGCTTCGCCGACGCGGCG
The DNA here is from genome assembly GCF_040643125.1 of Micromonospora sp. NPDC047465. NCBI lineage: Bacteria > Bacillati > Actinomycetota > Actinomycetes > Micromonosporales > Micromonosporaceae > Micromonospora > Micromonospora sp. NPDC047465. The sequence continues at coordinate 304,548 of NZ_JBEYTP010000003.1, read as the reverse complement.
GTGCCCGACGCCGACCGGCCGGTGCGGGTGCTGCTCGCCGACGACCAGCACCTGGTCCGTACCGGCTTCCGGGTCATCCTCGAGGTGGAGGACGACATCGAGGTGGTCGGGGAGGCCGCCGACGGGGAACGCGCCGTCGGCATGACCCGGGCGTTGTGCCCGGACGTGGTGCTGATGGACGTGGAGATGCCCGGGGTCGACGGGCTGGAGGCCACCCGGCGGATCACGGCCGAGCAGGACGAGCCGGGCGGGCCGGCCGTGCTGATCCTCACCACCTTCGACCGGGACGACTACCTGTTCGCCGCGCTGCGCGCCGGGGCCAGCGGCTTCCTGCTCAAGAACGGCACCCCGGAGGCGCTGGTCGAGGCGATCCGGGTGCTCGCCCGGGGCGACGGCCTGCTCGCCCCGGAACTCACCCGGCGGGTGATCGCCACCTTCGCCCGCCCCGGCGACCCCGCCGGCCGGGGCGGCGCGCGGATGCCTCCCGAGGCGGCGCTGCGCGACCTGACGCCCCGCGAACGGGAGGTCCTGGTCCTGGTCGCCGGGGGTGCCAGCAACGCCGAGATCGCCGCGGAGCTGCACCTGGGCGAGGCGACGGTGAAGACGCACGTCAGCCGGATGCTGGCCAAGCTCGGCCTGCGCGACCGGGTGCAGGCGGTGGTCTTCGCGTACGAACACGGGGTGGTGCGGCCCGGCGGCTGACCCGCCTCCGCCGCGCGGGGGACCTGCCCGCTCAGCCTCCGGGCGGACGGCGGCGGGCCGTTGACGATCTAGCGTGACCGCCGTGACCAGTGTGCTCCGTCTCGACGGCGTCGACCGCAGCTTCGGCGACCGTCGGGTGCTCCAGAACGTCTCCTTCGACGTGGCGGCCGGCCGGATGACCGGCTTCGTCGGCGGCAACGGCGCCGGCAAGACCACCTCCATGCGGATCATCCTGGGGGTGCTCGCCCCGGACGCCGGGGAGGTCAGCTGGCAGGGCGCTCCGCTGACCCGGGAGGTCCGCCGTCGCTTCGGCTACATGCCGGAGGAACGCGGCCTCTATCCGAAGATGAGCGTCCGGGAACAGGTGGCCTACCTGGGCCGGCTGCACGGCATGACGGCCGCCGCGGCGCGGCGCGGCACGGACGCGCTGCTGGAGCGGGTCGGGCTCGCCGAGCGCGGCGACGACCTGCTGGAGACGCTGTCGCTGGGCAACCAGCAGCGCGCGCAGATCGCCGCCGCGCTGGTGCACGACCCCGAGGTGCTGGTGCTCGACGAGCCGTTCTCCGGCCTCGACCCGCTGGCCGTGGACACGGTCGTGGCGGTCCTGCGGGAGCGGGCCGCCACGGGCGTGCCCGTGCTCTTCTCCAGTCACCAGCTGGACGTCGTGGAGCGGCTCTGCGACGACCTGGTGATCATCGCGGGCGGCGTGATCCGCGCCGCCGGCAGCCGGGAGCAGCTGCGCGCGACGTACACGGTGCCCCGGTTCGAGCTGGTGGTGGAGACCGACGCCGGCTGGCTGCGGGACCAGCCCGGGGTGACCCTGGTCGACCTGGACGGCGACTGCGCCGTGTTCGACCTCGCGCCCGGCGCGGACGAGCAGGCGGTTCTGCACGCGGCGCTGGCCCGCGGCCCGGTGCGCGCGTTCCGCCCGGTCAGCCCGTCCCTCACCGAGATCTTCCGAGAGGTCACGCAATGAACACCTGGCAGGCCACCCGGCTGGTCGCCGCCCGGGAGATCCGGGTCAAGCTGCGCGACCGCACCTTCCTGATCAGCACCCTGTTCTTCCTGCTGATCGCCGCCGCCGCGACCATCCTGCCGCCGCTGCTCTCCGGCGGCCCGTCGAGCGTGGCGGTGACCGAGGCGGCGGCCGGCCCGCTGCGCGAGGCGGGGCTGGAGGTGCGGCTGGCGCCCGACGACCACGCCGCCGAGCAGGCCGTCCGCGACGGCGACGTGGACGCCGCCGTGGTCTCCGGGCCGGCGGTGCTGGCCATGGACGAGGCCCCCGACGACGTGGTCGCGGCGCTGAGCACGCAGCCCCCGGTGCGGCTGCTGGACCCCGACGCGGTGGACCCGGTGGTGGCCTTCCTGGTGCCGTTCGCCTTCGCGTTCGTCTTCTTCGTCACCTCGCAGACCTTCGGCGTGCAGATCGCGCAGAGCATCATCGAGGAGAAGCAGACCCGGATCGTGGAGATCCTGGTGGCCGCGGTGCCGGTCCGGGCGTTGCTGGCCGGCAAGATGGTCGCCGGCACCCTGCTGGCCCTCGGGCAGATCGCCCTGGTCGCCCTGGTCGCCGTGGTGGGTGTGCAGTTCGGCGACAGCGGCGGGCTGCTCTCGCTGCTGGCCCCGGCGATCGGCTGGTTCGTGCCGTTCTTCCTGCTCGGCTTCGTGCTGGTCGCGGCCATGTGGGCGGCGGCCGGGGCGCTGGTCAACCGCCAGGAGGACATCGCCGGCGTGTCGATGCCGGTGCAGCTCGCGGTCATGCTGCCGTTCTTCGCGGTGATCTTCCTGAACGACAACGCGACGGCCATGCGGGTGCTGTCCTACCTGCCGTTCTCCGCGCCCACGGCGATGCCGTTGCGGCTGTTCACCGGGGACGCGGCCGGCTGGGAGCCGCTGCTGTCGCTGGCCCTGCTGCTGGTCACGGCCGCCGCGCTCGTCGCGGCGGGGGCCCGGGTGTACGAGGGTTCGCTGCTGCGCACCAACGGCCGCACCTCGGTCCGCACGGCGTGGCGGTCGCGCGAGACGGTGGGCTGAGCGGTGTCGCGGGGCGCCGGCCGGGCGTACCGCGTCCGGGGCTGACGCACGGCGCGGCCCGGCACGCCAACCACGTGCCGGGCCGCCGCGGCCGGTCGGTCCGCGTCCCGCGGGGGGGGCGGGCGAGGACCACCGGGAGCCGGGACGGACGCGCGCCACCGCCGTCGCGGGCGGCTGCCGGATCAGCCGGCACGCGTCGGCGGTGGCGCGCGGTCGGGTCAGTCGGCCGCGTTGCGGAAGACCGGGTAGTAGCCGCCGGACTGGCCGGCCGCGGTCGGGTGGTAGGAGACGCCGAGGTTGAGGTAGTTGAGGGCGTGCAGCCACTTCTCGCCGTAGCTGCACAGCTGGTGCCCGACGAAGGCCGAACGCACGTCGGCGAAGGTGAAGCCGGCCGCGTTGGCCGCGCTGCGGGTGATGTCGTCCACCAGGTTGATGGCCTCGTTGATCTTGGTACGCGAGGTGGCGCTCAACCCGACGCAGACGGTGCCGAGCTGGTAGAAGACCGGGTACCCGACCACCACGACCCGGGCGTTCGGGGCCCGGGTCTTGATGCCGTTGTAGACGTTGCTCAGCAGGCCGGGGAGCTGGGCGCGGGCCTTGTCCTCGGCGGCCTGCACGGCGGCGACGCACTCGGTGGTGCCCTTGAGCACGCAGGTGGTCATGATGTTGGCGTAGCCGACGTCGTTGCCGCCGACCGTGATGCTGACCAGGCTGGTGGTGGAGCTGAGCGCGGAGAGCTGGGTGTTGATCACGCTGGTCGTGGTGGCGCCGGAGCAGGCGACCGAGCGGTACGAGGCGGGCTTGACGTTGGCGGCGTACAGCGCGGGGTAGGCGTTGGTGCTGCGCTGGCAGGAGCCGCTCTCGCTGGTGTAGTTACCGGCGCCCACGCCCGAGGCGTAGGAGTCGCCGAGGGCGACGTAGCGGTCGGTGGCGGCGGCCTGGGCGGGGGCCGACAGGGACAGGCTGGCGCCGAGAGCCGTGGCGAGGCTCAGGGCGAGGGTCACGAAGCGAGTTCTCCGCACGTCGCACTCCGGGGGTGAGAGGGATCGGGTGCGAGATTGATATCACTAAATATTTTCCGGCGAAAGATCCTTGCGGGGATCTTAGGGGTGCCGGCAACGGTTTCCGGGTCCGGCACCCCCGTACCGCCGCGTCCGCCCACCCCGCGCCTCCGGGGTCGGACGCCCCCGGACGCGCCCACCGTCCCCTACGGAACCGGCGGCGGCCGACCGGGCGGAAGGGGGCCGGCTCGGCGGCCGGGCGCGAACCCGGAGGGGCCCCACGTCCGGGCCCGCGATAGCGTCGGCGCGGCGCGGCACCCGACCGGCGAGACGGGCGGCCCTGGGCGTCGGCCATCGACACGGAGGCGCGGCATGACGGAGATCGGCGGCACCACCCGGCTGTACGCGCTGCTCGGCGACCCGATCGCGCAGGTGCGCGCCCCCGGCCTGCTCAATCCGGTGCTGACCCGCCGCGGCACCGACGCGGTGCTCGTCCCGGTCCACGTCGCACCGGCCGACCTCACCCCGGTCGTACGCGGCCTGCAACGGGTGGGCAACCTGCACGGGATGCTGGTCACCGTGCCGCACAAGGCCGCCGCCCTGGCCCTCGCGGACCGGGCCAGCGACCGCGCCCGCCTGGCCGGCAGCGCCAACGCCCTGCGGCGCGAGCCCGACGGGACCTGGACCGCGGACACCTTCGACGGCGACGGGTTCGTCCGCGGGCTGGCCACGGCCGGACACCACCCCCGGGGCCGCCGGGTGTGCGTGGTGGGCGCGGGCGGGGCGGGCAGCGCCATCGCCGTCGCCCTGCTCGACGCCGGCGTGGCGGAGCTGCGGCTGGCCGACACCGACCCGGGCCGGCTGGAGACGCTGCGGCGACGGCTGTCCGACGCGTACCCGGACCGGGTCACCGGGGCGGCGCGACCGCGACTGGCCGACGCCGACCTCGCGGTCAACGCGACCCCTCTCGGGCTGCGCCCCGACGACCCGCTGCCGTTCCCGGTGGCCGAACTGCCGGCGGACGCCGTGGTCGCCGACATCATCATGACCCCGGCGGAGACGGCCCTGCTGGCCGAGGCCCGCGCGCGCGGCCTGCGGGCGCACCCCGGCGAGCCGATGCTCGCCCACCAGCTCGACTCCTACCTGGCGTTCTTCGGGCTTTGACCGGGGCCCCGGCCGCCGCACGCTGAAGCGACCGCCGGCCCACCGGCCGGGGGCCGGTCGGACGTCGGCCCACCGATGGGGCGCCGCGCGGGGTGGGGCGGTCGGTGCGGTCGTCACCACGGTGCGGGGCCGTGCGCACTGGCAGGATGGCCGCTGTGGACCTCGACTCCGGCGCCGGGCTGCTGCACCGGCTGACGTCGTACGTGCCGAACCGCGACTGGGACGTGCCCGGGGACGACCCGCGGATCCGCCACGACCTCGTGCCGAACGACCCCGAGACCCTGCCGCCGCAGCTCAAGGGCTATCCGGACGGCCTTCCCGTCGTCGCCCTGCCGCGCGACCTGCCCGACCCGGGGATCCCCGCGACGGCGGTGCTCGCGGGCGTCGCGGGCCGGGCGCAGCTCCTCGACGCCGCGCAGCTCGGCCGCGTGCTCTTCCTCGGCGCCGGCGTCGTCCGCACCGCCGAGCGCCACGGGCGGCCGTTCCTCTACCGGGCCGCCGGTTCGGCCGGCGCACGCTTCCCGCTGGAGGTCTACGCGAGCACCCGCGACGTCGCGGGCGTCCCGGACGGCGTGCACTGGTACGACCCGGCGCGGCACGCGCTCGTCCAGGTCGCCCCCGCCGCCACCGGAGCGTCCACCACGCTCGTGGTCACGGGCGTGCCGTGGCGGACGGGGTGGCGGTACGCCGAGCGCGGCTGGCGGCACCTCTACTGGGACGCCGGGACGCTGCTGTCCCAGCTGTCGGCGGCGGCCACGAGCGCCGGCCTCGCGCCACGGCTGCGGACGCTGTTCCCGGACGCCACGCTACGCCGCCTCGTCGGCGCGGACGGGGTGCACGAGTATCCGCTCGCCCTGCTGTCCCTCGGCGACGGCGAGCCGGCGATCGGCCCCACCGCGGCGGCGGTGCCGGGTGAGCTGCCGCCGGTCGAGCTGCCGCTGTGCACCGCCGCGCAGCGCGCGGGCGAGCGGGACACGCTCGGGGAGCCCTGGCCGGAGGCGCCGCCGCTGCCGGAGTTCCCGCCGTCCGACCCGCTCGACGAGGTGGTGCGCCGGCGCGGGTCGCAGCGACGCATGGACCGGTCCCGGACGCTGCCGCGCGCCCTGCTGGAGTGGCCCCTGGCCGCCGCCCTGCGCGGCGTGCCGGTGCCGCACTGGGTGGCCGTGCACGGCGTCGACGGTGTGGCGCCCGGCCTCTACCGCTGGCCCGACCTGACGACGCCGCTGCGGGCCGCGGAGCTGCGCGGCGAGCTGCTGCGGGTCTGCCTGGACCAGGCGCTCGCCGGCGAGGCGGCGTACGTCGTCGTCGGGGCCACCCCGCTGTCGTCGCTCGACGACCGCGGCTACCGCGACGCCCAGCTCGCCGCCGGGCTCGTCGAGGGCCGGCTGCACCTCGCGGCGTACGCCCTGGGCGCCGGCGCCTCCGGGATGACCTTCCTCGACTCGGAGGTCCCGGGCCTGCTCGGCGAGCCGGACGACCTCGCGGCGCTGCTGTTCACGTGCGTGGGCGTCCCGGAGTACGCGTCGCGCGCCGGCGGCGGGCCGGGCCGCCCGGTCGAGGTCCGTCCGGTCATGCCCCGCAACGGCGGGTCCTGACGAGCAGGGCCGAGGCACGCTCGGGGCCGGCGGGCGGCGGTCAGCGGGTCGGCGTCCCCGTCGGTCAGCGGTCGGCGGTCAGCGGGTCGACGGGACGGTGTCCCAGCCGGCCGGCAGGGCCGGCACCGGCCAGGCCGGGTCCGGCCGCCAGGACGCCCACGCCTCGTCCCACCACCGCTCCCCGGCGTCGAGCAGGGCGGCGATCCGGTCGCCCTCGGCGCGGATCGCGTCGGCCATGCCCGGATAACGCCCCTCTTCCAGGCGCTGGGCGAACATCTCCACGTCCTTCCAGACGTAGCGGGCGGCGTCGGCCGGCCACCAGAGGTCCAGCTCGTGGTCGAGGGTGTCCACCCCGATCGGGGTACGCCGGAACGGGTCCTGGAGGTTGAAGTACCACCCGGCGAAGGCGCGCTCCGGGCCGGTCCAGAAGACGTCGACGGAGTGCGCCTCGCCCGGGCGGTGCAGCATCAGCTTGCCGTGGCCGCTCCACGCCCGGTGCCCGGCGACCTGCCACGGGTGCCGCCCGCACGGGAACCGCCCGGTCTCGGGGAAGCCGAACTCCGCGCCCGGGGGCAGGTAGAGCGCGAGCAGGTCGGGCGAGTCCTCGACGCAGACCGTCGGGCAGGCGAACCACACCTCGCCGTGCAGGATCTCGCGCCGGACCACCACGTCGCCCGGGGTGAAGCGGTGCCCCTCCCCGGTCCGCCCACCGTCCCGCTCCACCCGACCCGGACGTTCCACTCCCCCAACCTACCGAGTGCCGGCGTCACAGTTCGGTCAGCGGGGTCGGGAGACAACCGTACGGGCTGCGGGTCGGCGCCCGGCGACGGTGGATCCGGCCGTGGTGAAGGGGTTCGGCGTCGCTCCCGTCCAGTGCTGGAGGACGGCGGTGCCGGTCTGCCGCCGCTCACCGTCCACCGTCGTCGTCCCGCTGCTGACCACGTAGAACCGCCCGTCGCCGAGCGCCTCCAGGCCGAAGCTGCCCGGCCCCTCCCAGCCGCGGATCCCGGTGGCCGGATCGGCCAGCCCGGCCGGGGCCAGCGGGACGATCTGCCCGGTCGCGCCGTCCGGCTGGCCGGTGATCACACCGGTCTGCGGGGCGACGGTGCCGTCGATCGCGTAGAGCGTCCAGTTCGGAAACTCCGGCTTGCCGCCCCGGTAGACCGCCATCAGCCACCGGCGGGTGTGCCGGTCGTACTCCAGGTTCTGCACGCCGAAGGTGGTGTTCCCGGTCCGGACGAAGACCTTGGAGTACGGCTTCCCGGGCCCGCTCTGGTGTGGTGCGGTCTGGCTCAGCGGGCGGGCGAAAAGACCCCACCGCCGCACGTCGTAGGCGAGCAGCACCTGGTGGTCGTTGTCGGTACGCGTGGTGTTCGGGTAGACGCCGTAGGCGACCATCAGCACGTTCCGCCCGCCGGCGGTGCCCAGCGCCGGCCCGAACGAGACCCCGTCGATGCCGCTGGCGCCGTACCGGTGGTCGGCGGTCTGCCCGGTGTCGCCGTCGAAGACACCGTCGCCGTCCAGGTCCGCCGTGAAGTCGTCGACGACCTCCTTCAGGTAGACGGTGGTCATCACCCCGTCCGTCTCGGCGTTCATTCCGATCCGGGTGATCCGGGCGACGTCGAAGATGGCGATGTAGAAGGCCCGCTGCGCCTTGTACTCCAGCGAGCCGTAGACGCGGCCGTCCTCCGGGTTGATGTCCAGGTCGCCGAGGTGGCCGGTCAAGCCGGTCACCGTGCCGACGACCCGACCGTCGAGGTCCGTCTTGACCAGGAGGTTCGTGAAGGACCAGTAGACGTGACCGCTGCTCCAGTCGACCGCCACTCCCTGCACGTGGCCCGAGGGCCACGCGCCCCCGTACACCGTCGCCGGCATGTTCGGGGGCGCCACCGACGGGCGCGACGTCCCGACGGCCACGCCCCGGCCCGGAGTCGGCATCGGGCCCGCCGTCGCATCCGGCGGGGCGACGGCGCCGGCCAGGACGGGAATCGCCAGGACGGCAGCCGCGGCGGTGAGGGTCCTTCGCATGTCTCTCCGTTGCTCAAGAAGATCGAACAGCGGGAGATCCTATGCGAGCTTCCCGAACGGCGGGTGCCCGGATGATCATCCGGAAATTTCGCCCGTCCGGGCGGTGACCGCCCCGATCACCGCCCGAACGGACACGGGGCAGGGCACGACACAGCGCGCCGGGGCGGCGGTCGCCCGGCGCGCGGTGTCGTCGTGGATCAGGCCGCGATCAGCCGACCGCGGCCATGATCTCGTCGCTGACGTCGAAGTTCGCGTAGACGTTCTGCACGTCGTCGCAGTCCTCCAGGACGTCGATCAGCTTGAAGATCTTGCGCGCGCCCTCCTCGTCGAGGGGGACGTTGACGCTCGGGATCAGCGCCGACTCGGCCGACTCGTACTCGATGCCGGCGTCCTGGAGCGCGGTGCGCACCGCGACCAGGTCGGTCGGCTCGGAGACCACCTCGAACGCCTCACCCAGGTCGTTGACCTCCTCGGCGCCGGCGTCGAGGACCGCCATCATCACGTCGTCCTCGGTCGTCCCGGCCTTGGGGACGATCACCACGCCCTTGCGGGAGAACATGTACGACACCGAGCCCGCGTCGGCGAACGAGCCGCCGTTGCGGGTCAGCGCGGTGCGCACCTCGGTGGCCGCGCGGTTGCGGTTGTCGGTCAGGCACTCGATGAGCAGCGCCACGCCGTTCGGGCCGTAGCCCTCGTACATGATGGTCTGGTAGTCGGCGCCGCCGGCCTCCAGGCCGGAGCCGCGCTTGACGGCGCGGTCGATGTTGTCGTTCGGGACCGAGTTCTTCTTGGCCTTCTGGATGGCGTCGTAGAGCGTGGGGTTGCCGGCGGGATCGCCGCCGCCGGTCCGCGCGGCGACCTCGACGTTCTTGATGAGCTTGGCGAACATCTTGCCGCGCTTGGCGTCGATAACCGCCTTCTTGTGCTTGGTCGTCGCCCACTTTGAGTGGCCGGACATCTGTTACCTCCGTTGCTACCCGCCGTCTGCATCGACCGCACCGCGCACGCCCCGCTCCCGCCGGCGCACGCGGTGGTGCCGGTCAGCCCTGGTGGAAGCCGTGACGGGCAGATGGCCCTGCCGAATCTCGGCAATCCTACCGACGCCCGGCGGCCCGCTGTCACCGCGCCGCGCCTCCCCGCCACGCCCCGACCGCCCGGACCAGGACAGACGGGGCGAAAACAAGGCACGGCTCGCCGCCGCTCAACGCGACGCCCGGACCAGCTCCACGAAGTACGCGTGCACGCGCGCGTCGCCGGTCAGTTCGGGATGGAACGAGGTGGCCAGCAGGTTGCCCTGCCGGACCGCCACGATCCGCCCGGCGGCCGGGCCCTCGGTCACCGTGCCGAGCACCTCGACGCCGTCGCCGACCCGCTCGACCCACGGTGCCCGGATGAACACCGCGTGGAACGGCCCGCCCTCGACGCCGGTGATCGCCACCGGCGCCTCGAACGAGTCGACCTGCCGCCCGAACGCGTTGCGCCGCACGGTCATCTCGATGCCGGCGAAGCCGCGCTGGTCGGGCCGACCGTCGAGGACCTCGGTGGCCAGCATGATCATGCCGGCGCACGAGCCGTAGACCGGCATCCCGCCGGCGATCCGCTTGTCGATCGGCTCGCGCATCTCGAAGATGTCGGCGAGCTTGCTGATCGTGGTGGACTCGCCCCCGGGAATCACCAGCCCGTCCACCGCGTCCAACTCCTGCGCCCGACGCACCGGGCGGGCGTCCGCGCCCGCCGCGGCGAGGGCGGCGACGTGCTCGCGTACGTCGCCCTGGAGCGCGAGCACTCCGATCACGGGTGCGTCGCCCATCTGCCGCTCCTTTCCTGAATGGCGGTCGGAAAGGGGCCCTTCCTGCGCGTCAGACGTCAGGAAGGTGCCCTTCCCCGCACGTCACCAGCCGCGCTCGGCCAGGCGGTGCGGCTGCGGGATGTCGTCGACGTTGATGCCGACCATCGCCTCGCCCAGGCCCCGGGAGACCTTGGCCAGCACGTCCGGGTCGTCGTGGAAGGTGGTGGCCTTGACGATCGCGGCGGCCCGCTGCGCCGGGTTGCCGGACTTGAAGATGCCGGAGCCGACGAACACTCCCTCGGCGCCGAGCTGCATCATCATCGCGGCGTCGGCCGGGGTGGCGATGCCACCGGCGGTGAACAGCACCACGGGCAGCTTGCCGCTCTCGGCGACCTCCTTGACCAGCTCGTACGGCGCCTGAAGCTCCTTGGCGGCCACGTACAGCTCGTCGGTCGGCAGCGAGCCCAGCCGGCGGATCTCCTGCCGGATCCTGCGCATGTGGGTGGTGGCGTTGGAGACGTCACCGGTGCCGGCCTCGCCCTTGGAGCGGATCATGGCCGCGCCCTCGGTGATCCGGCGCAGGGCCTCGCCGAGGTTGGTCGCGCCGCAGACGAAGGGGACGGTGAAGGCCCACTTGTCGATGTGGTTGGCGTAGTCGGCCGGGGTCAGCACCTCGGACTCGTCGACGTAGTCGACGCCGAGCGACTGGAGGATCTGGGCCTCCACGAAGTGGCCGATCCGGGCCTTCGCCATCACCGGGATGGAGACGGCGTTGATGATGCCGTCGATCATGTCGGGGTCGCTCATCCGGGACACCCCGCCCTGGGCGCGGATGTCGGCGGGCACCCGCTCCAGCGCCATCACGGCGACGGCGCCGGCGTCCTCGGCGATCTTGGCCTGCTCGGCGTTGACCACGTCCATGATCACGCCGCCCTTGAGCATCTCGGCCATGCCACGCTTGACGCGGGCGGTGCCGGTGACCGGGCTGGCGCTGGCGTTCTGGGCAGTCGTTTCGGGCACGGGTCATCGCTCCTCGACGTGCTCGGGGATGGGGTGGCTGCGAAAATGCTACGGCCGTCCCAACGCCCGTCCGACAGCCAATCAGACCCACGGTGGCCTGCCCTGTGGCAGTCGTCACCGCCCCGCCACCGCCCGGTCGCCGGGTGCGTCCGGCGTCCCGTCTGGGCGTTCTGTCGGGTCCGGGCCCGCCTCAGCCGGCGGGGACGTCCGCCGGGACGGTGAGGGTGGGGTCGTCGATGTCGAAGTAGCGCGGCCAGGGCCGGCGGCGCCCCATGCGCAGCAGCCGCACCAGCCGACGGCCGCGGGCCGCGCGGGCGTCGCGGACCAGGTCGGTGTGCACCTGGCGGGCCAGGGCGAGCCGCCGGCTGGCGCCGATCACCGCCTCGCAGTCCGGATCGGCCGGGTCCAGCTCCACGGCACGCAACTGGCGGGTGAGGTCGTTCTCGGCGGCCTCCCGCTCGTCCGGCTGCGCGTCCAGCGCGATCCGCGCCGCCGCGTACAGCTCGACGCCGTAGCGCCGCTCGGCCAGGACCGCGGCGGCCGCCGCGCGGCGCAGCAGGTGGGCGTCCAGGGCGCGGGCGGCCAGCTCGGCCCGGCCGTGCAGCCGGTCGACCCGGCCGGCGGTCCAGACCAGGTACGCCGCGACCAGCCCCACGGCCAGGGCCGCGACCACCCCCCACCACATGCCCGACATCGTCAGTCCAGCCCCACCCATTCGGTGTCCATGACCCGCCCGTCGGTGGCCTCGATCGCCGCCGCGTACACCTCCAGGACCCGGCGGGCGACCACCGGCCAGTCGAAGGTGGCCACCACCTGGTCGCCGCAGGCGGTCAGCGCGGCCCGCCCGTCGGGATCGTCGAGCAGGTCGGCCAGGGCGGTACGCAACGCGGGCCGGTCCCCCGTCGGGAAGAGCCGGCCGGCCCGGCCGCCGTCGAGCACGCGGCGGAACGCGTCGAGGTCGCTGGCCACGACGGTGGTGCCCGCCGCGAGCGCCTCGGTGAGGATCATGCCGAAGGACTCCCCGCCGGTGTTCGGCGCCACGTAGAGGTGCACGCTGCGCAGCATCCGCGCCTTGTCCTCCTCCGAGACCAGCCCGAGGAAGGTCACCTGGTCGCGCAGCTCGACCGGGAAGCGCCCGAACAGGTCGTCCGGGTCGCCGGGGCCGGCCACCAGCAGTCGCAGCCCGGGACGCTGCCGGGCCAGCTCGACGAAGGCGTCGCGCAGGATCGGGAAACCCTTGCGGGCCTCGGTGAACCGGCCGAGGAAGCCGATCGCGCCGCCCCGCCCGGGCGCGCACTCCCCCGGCCAGCCGGGCAGCGGCTGCGCGTGGTTGAACTTCGCGACGGCCACCCCGTTGGGGATCTCCACCGCGCCGCCGTCCATGTGCTCGACCTGCACCTTGCGCGCCAGCGCGCTGACCGCGATCCGGGCGGTGATCCGCTCCAGCACGATCTGGAGCACCCCCTGCGCGGCGGCGAGCGCCCGCGACCGGGTCATCGCCGTGTGGAAGGTGGCCACCACCGGCCCTCGGGCGGAGAGCACGGCCAGCAGCGACAGGCTCAGGGTCAGCGGCTCGTGCACGTGCAGCACGTCGAACTCGCCCCGGGTGATCCAGCGCCGCACCCGCGCCGTGGAGACCGGGCCGAACGCGATCCGCGCCACCGAGCCGTTGTACGGCAGCGGCACCGCCCGCCCCGCCGGCACCACGTACGGCGGCAGCGGGGAGTCCTCGTCGGCCGGGGCGAGCACGCTCACCTCGTGCCCGAGGCCGATCAGCGCCTCGGCGAGGTCCATGACGTGGTTCTGCACCCCGCCGGGCACGTCGAAGGAGTACGGGCACACGATGCCGATGCGCACGCCTCAACGCCTCCCTTACGCCTGTCCGGCAGCCGGGGAGGGCAGGGTCGCGCCGCCACCCGTGCCGTGCTGGTCCAGCCACATCCGCTGCAACATGTGCCAGTCTTCCGGATGCCGGGCGATGCCCGCCGCCAGACCGTCGGCGATCCGCTGGGTCAGCGACCGGACCCGCCGGTCGAGCGGGCCCTCCTCGGGGTCGGGCAGCGGCAGCGGACCCTCGATCGACGCGCAGGCCGCGTCCGCCTCGTACCACATCGAGGCGACGTAGAGGGGCGCCCCGGTGCGCAGGGCGAGCAGGGCCGGGCCCGGCGGCATCCGGGTGCGGGCCCCGAAGAAGTCGACCTCCACCCCCCGGGCGGAGAGGTCCCGGTCGGCCAGCAGGGGCACCACCGTGCCGGCCCGGACCCGGTCGACCAGCACGTCGAACGCCGGCCGGTCGCCGCCGTGGGTGGGCAGGATCTCCATGCCCAGGCTCCGCCGGAAGGCGAGGAACCGCTGGTAGACGCCCTCGGGCTTGAGCCGCTCGGCGACCGTGGTGATCGGCCAGCCAGTCGCCGCGACCCAGGCGCCGGCGGCGTCCCAGTTGCCGGCGTGCGGCAACGCCACCACCGCGCCCCGGCCGGCCGCCACGTCGGCCGCGAGCAGCTCCTCGCCGTCGAGCCGGAAGCCGGCCAGGATCTCCGTCCGGCTGAGCGAGGGCAGCCGGAACGCCTCCATCCAGTAGCGGGCGTACGAGCGCAGGCCGTGGCGGACCAGCTCGTCGAGGTCGGCCTCGGGCAGGTCGGGGCCGACCACCCGGCGCAGGTTCGCGCGCAGTCGGGCCGTACCCCCGCCGCCGCGGCGGTGGGCGCGGTCGGCGCCCGCCCGGAACGCCGCGGCCACGACGGGCCGGGGCAGCGCGCGGATCACGCGCCACCCGGCGACGTAGCCGAGCTCGGTGAGTTTCACCGGCGCCGGCCCCCGGACGGCGACCGACCGGCGCTCGTCGCGCTCACCCCTGCCCGCCCGGGGTGTGCACCCGCTGGGCCTGGCGGTAGACGTGGGCCATCCGCTGGCCGACGGTGAAGATCGACACCGCGGCGAGCAGCCAGAGCGCGATCTCCAGCGCGGGATCGACGCCGAGGCCGGTGAGCAGCCCGCCGACGCCGACGATGAGCAGCCGCTCGGTGCGCTCGGCGATGCCCACGTTGCACGTCATGCCGAGCCCCTCGGCCCGGGCCTTGACGTAGGAGACCAGGCCGCCGGCGGCCAGGCAGATCAGCGCGGCGGCGACGCCCGAATGGTCGTGCTCGGTGGCGAGCCAGTACGCGACCGCGCCGAAGACCGCGCTGTCGGCGATCCGGTCCATGCTCGAATCGAGGAACGCCCCGAATTTCGTGGAGCCGCCGCTCATCCGGGCCATCGTCCCGTCGAGCAGGTCGGTGAGCGCGAACACGGTCACGATCAGGGCCCCGGCGACCAGATGACCGCGGGCACCGAAGCCGAGCGCACCGACGAGCACCCCGAGGGTGCCCGCCACGGTGACCGCGTTGGGGGTTACGCCCGCTCGGAGCAGGCCGCGTGCGACCGGCTCGACGACGCGGGTCATCCCCGCGCGGGCCGTCACTTGGAAGATCTTCGCCATGGCGGTCCCACGATAACGGTCCCGCCGGCACCGGCGGTACGGCCGGTCAGCGACCCGCGCAGGGCGGAGGCTTGTGCCGGCCCCGCAGCAGGTGTGAGATCGAGCCAGGAAGGTGAGTCAGCTCACCCACCCGCCCGTTGATTACCCGTAACCCTGCAGAGCACCGGAGGATATCGCCGCGGAACCCGCTCGGGCCGCTTCCCCGTCGCGCGCGGCGGTCGCCACCAACCACGGCTGAGGGAGGTGCGCCCCATGGCGCAGAAAAGTCAGGAGAAGGGGGCCGCCGGCGGCGCGCCGGTGGTGACCGAGCCGGGCCGGATCCGCAACGTGGTGCTCGTCGGGCACTCCGGAGCGGGCAAGACGACCCTGGTCGAGGCGCTGCTCGCGGCGACCGGCACGATCGGCCGGGCCGGCACCGTCGCCGACGGCAGCACCGTCTGCGACCACGACCCGGCGGCCGTACGCCAGCAGCGCTCGGTGAGCCTGGCCTGCGCGCCGCTGCTGCACGACGGAATCAAGGTCAACCTGCTCGACACCCCCGGCTACGCCGACTTCGTGGGCGAGTTGCGCGCGGGGCTGCGGGCCGCCGACGCGGCGCTGTTCGTGGTCTCCGCCGTCGACGGGATGGACGCCGCCACCGCCGCCCTGTGGGAGGAGTGCGCGGCGGTCGACATGCCCCGGGCCGTCGCCGTCGCCCGGCTCGACCACCCCCGCGCCGACTTCGACGAGGCGGTGGCGCTCTGCCAGCGGGTCTTCGGCGACAACGTGCTCCCGCTCTACCTGCCGATGCTCGGCGACGACGGCGTCTCCACCGTCGGCCTGCTCGGCCTGATCACCCGCCGGGTCTTCGACTACACCGCCGGGCTGCCGGCCGACGTGCGCGAGCCGGACCCGGAGCACCTGCCGGCCATCGTCGAGTCCCGCAACGAGCTGATCGAGGGGATCATCGCCGAGAGCGAGGACGAGTCCCTGATGGACCGCTACCTCTCGGGCGAGGAGATCGGCACCGAGGTGCTGGTCGAGGACCTGGAGAAGGCGGTCGCGCGGGGCCACTTCTACCCGGTGGTGCCGGTCTGCGCGGAGACCGGGGTCGGGCTGGACGCGCTGCTGGAGGTGCTCACCGCCGGTTTCCCGTCGCCGCTGGAGCACGAGCTGCCGGCGGTCGCCGGGGTGGACGACTCGCCCCGCCCGCCGCTGGCCTGCGACCCGGACGGCCCGCTGGTGGCCGAGGTGGTCAAGACGACCGTCGACCGGCACGTCGGCCGGGTCTCCCTGGTCCGGGTCTTCTCCGGCACGCTGCGCCCGGAGCAGACCGTGCACGTCTCCGGGCACGGGATGGCCGAGCGCGGCCACCCCGACCACGACGCCGACGAGCGGGTCGGGCACATCTACACCCCGCTGGGCGCGAGCCTGCGCGAGGTGGGCGCCTGCGTGGCCGGCGACATCTGCGCGATCACCAAGTCGGGCAGCGCGGAGACCGGCGACACGATCTCCGCCAAGGACGACCCGCTGCTGATCGCCCCCTGGGAGATGCCCGAGCCGCTGCTGCCGGTCGCCGTCGTGGCCCACAGCCGCGCCGACGAGGACGCCCTCGCGCGCAACCTGGCCCGCCTGGTCGCCGGCGACCCGACCATGCGGTTGGAGCGCAACCCGGAGACACACCAGCTGGTGCTCTGGTGCATGGGCGAGGCGCACGCCGACGTGGTGCTGGAGCGGCTGCGCGCGGGCGGGGTGGAGCTGGACACCGAGCCGGTCCGGGTCGCGCTGCGCGAGACGCTGACCGTCCCGGCCAAGGGGCACGGCCGGCACGTCAAGCAGTCCGGCGGCCACGGGCAGTACGCCGTCTGCGCCATCGAGGTCGAGCCGCTGCCGCGCGGAGCCGGCTTCGAGTTCGTCGACCGAGTGGTCGGCGGCGCGGTGCCGCACAACTACATCCCCTCCGTCGAGAAGGGCGTACGCGCCCAGATGGAGCGGGGCCTGGTCGCCGGCCATCCGGTGGTGGACCTGCGGGTGACCCTCTTCGACGGCAAGGCGCACAGCGTGGACTCCTCCGACGCGGCCTTCCAGACCGCCGGCGCGCTGGCGCTGCGGGACGCCGCCGAGAAGGGCCAGCCGGCGCTGCTGGAGCCGGTCGACGAGGTGGTGATCCGGGTGTCCGACTCGTCCGTCGGCGCGGTGATGGGCGACCTGTCCGGGCGGCGCGGCCGGGTGCTCGGCACCGAGCCGGACGCGGACGTCGAGGGGCGCACCCTGGTCCGCGCCGAGGTGCCCGCCACGGAGCTGCTCCGTTACGCGGTCGAGCTGCGGTCGATGACGTCGGGCACCGGCACCTTCCGCCGCCACTTCGTCCGCTACGACCCCATGCCCGCCCACCTGGCCGACCAGGTCCGCAAGGAACACGGCAGCCACCCCTGACCGGGCTCCTCGCGGGGTCGGTTCACACGGTTGTGGCACGGAGCCGCTCGGCGCGGTGGAGCTGCCCGGCGAAACGGGTGATCCGGGGCGCGACGCCCACCACAACCGCGTGATCCACGGCGCTCCGGCGGCTGGGGCGCGTCAGGGGCGGGCGGTGGGGAGCATGGGGCTCGGGTGGTGGGGGCGGTCGGCCTCGCGGAGCGCGGCCGAGCGGAGGGCCGCCAACTGGCGTTCCACCTCGGCGAACTGGTCGGCCGGCAGCGGCCCCCGGTGCAGGGCGGCGGCGTTCTCCTCGACCTGCGCGACGGTGCGGCAGCCGGGGATCGGGACGGTGCGCCCGCTGCGCGCCCAGATCCAGCCCAGCGCGCCCTGGGCCGGGGTGCGGCCGTCGGCGGTCAGCGCCGCCCGCACGGCGGCGGCCCGCCGCAGCCACTCCGGGGCGGGCCGGCCGCCCCGGAACCACTCCAGCCAGCCCGGTGCCACCCCCCGCACGTCGTCGCGGGGCAGGGTGGAGCCGGTCGTGTACTTGCCGGAGAGCAGGCCCATCCCCAGCGGCCCCCGGTTGACGCTGGCCAGGTCGTACTTGTCGCAGACGGCGAGCAGCTCGGGGGCGTCCCGGAGCACCGAGAGGGTGTGCTGCACGGCGGTGGCGTGCCGGGCGCCCTGGCCGAAGGCGGCCGCCCGGTCGGGGCGGTCGGTGCTCCAGCCGTACGCGCGGATCAACCCGTCGGCGACCAGGTCCTCCAGGGTGCCGACGAGCGCCTCGGCCCGGGGCACCGACAGGTCGGCGAGGTGCAACTGGTAGAGGTCGATCCGGTCGGTGCCGAGCCGGCGAAGCGACTCCTCCAGCGCCCGCCGCAGGTACGCCGGGGAGCTGTCCGCGCCGGTGGCCTGGCGGGTCGCCTCGTCGAAGGTGTGGCCCCACTTGGTGGCGATCACGGCCTCGTCGCGGCGGCCGGCGAGCGCCCGGCCCAGGACCCGCTCCGAGTGCCCCGCCCCGTAGGTGTCGGCGGTGTCGAAGAGGGTCACGCCGAGGTCGAGCGCGCGGCGTACCGCCCGGACGGACTCCTCGTCGTCGACGGCGCCCCAGCCCAGCGGCTGGGTGCCCTCGGCCCAGGGGCCGCCGATCGCCCAGCACCCCATGCCCAGCGCGCTGACCTCGATACCGCTGCGGCCCAACGTCCGTGTCGTGACTGCCATCGACGCATCGTGCCACCTCCGGTTCCCGCCCCGGGGCGAAGTCCCCGCCGCCGTGCGGGATCCCGACCCGGCCCGTCCGGCCCGCCCGTCCGCCCTACCGGGCCGGGCGCGGGCGAGTGGGGCGGGCCGGGCGCGGGCGGGCCGGAGTCGGGCGGGCCGGGCGCGGTGAGCCGGGTCAGGAGGGCCAGGCGCGGGCGAGCAGCTCCCGGGTGTCCCCGAGCAGTTGCGGCAGCACCTTGGTGCGCCCGATCACCGGCATGAAGTTGGCGTCCCCGCCCCAGCGGGGCACGACGTGCTGGTGCAGGTGCGCGGCGATCCCGGCGCCGGCCACCCCGCCCTGGTTCATCCCGAGGTTGAACCCGTGGGCGTTGCTGACCTTGCGGATCACCCGCATCGCGGTCTGGGTGAACGACGCCAGCTCGGCGGTCTCCGGCCCGTCGAGGTCGGTGTAGTCGGCGACGTGCCGGTAGGGGCAGACCAGCAGGTGACCCGGGTTGTACGGGTAGAGGTTGAGCACCACGAAGACGTGCGCGCCGCGCGCGACGACGAGGCTCTGCTCCGCCGGCAGGCCGGGGGCGAGGCAGAAGGGGCACCCCTTCGGCTTCTCGTAGCCCTCGGGACGGTCCTCGCCCGAGATGTAGGTCATCCGGTGCGGCGTCCAGAGCCGCTCCAGGCCGTCGGCCATGCCGCTGTCCGTGTGCCGTTCCACCCCAGTCACACGCCGATACTACGGAGCGGCCCGACGACCGGCGAGGCCCGCCGTGGGGAACCCGGCGCTGGAAGTTGTTGACGAATCGAAGTGCACCGTTGAAACTTCCATCCATCGATTTGCTTCCATAGACCGATGGAGGTCTCCGTGATCCGACGGTTCGGCAGATTCCTCGCGGCGCTCGCGCTGACCGCCGCCACCACCGTGGTCGGCGTCACCTTCACCGCCGGCGCGGCCCACGCCGACGGCTGTTACACGTGGGGACGCACCCTGTCCGAGGGGATGTCCGGCGAGGACGTCCGGCAACTCCAGATCAGGGTCTCGGGCTACCCCGGCTACGGCGCCGTGCTCGCCCTCGACGGCGTGTACGGCCCGGGCACCCGGTCCGCTGTGATCCGCTTCCAGCAGGCGTACGGGCTGGGCGCCGACGGCATCGCCGGGCCGCAGACCTTCAACCAGATCTACGCGCTCCAGGACGACGACTGCACCCCGGTCAGCTTCAGCTACGCGGAGTGGAACAGGTGCAACAGCGACTGGTCCGGCGGCGCGGTGTCGGCCAGCACCGCCCGCTTCAACGCCCGCGTGTCGATGTGGAAGCTCCAGGCCATGCGGCGCGCACTCGGCAACGTGCCGCTCTACATCAGCAGCGGCTTCCGCAGCTACGCCTGCAACAGCGCGGTCGGCGGCGCCAGCAACAGCCGGCACCTCTACGGCGACGGGGTCGACCTGGTCGGGTCGCCCTCGCTGTGCCGGCTCGCCCAGCAGGCCCGCTACCACGGCTTCAGCAACATCCTCGGCCCCGGCTACCCGGGCCACAACGACCACACCCACCTGGGCAACACGCCGAGCCGGTCCTGGTCCGCACCGACCTGCGGGATCTGACGCCCGACGGCCCGACGCACGAAGTCCCCCCGCCGCCGGCGGGGGGACTTCGTGCGTCGAGGACTCCGGTGCGTGGTGGATCAGGCGGCCGACGGGCCGACGTTGGTGCGCGAGCCGACCACGTCGAGCACGTGGGCCACCGCGTCGGCGATCGGCACCCCGTTGCGCTGCGAGCCGTCCCGGTAGCGGAACGAGACCGTGCCGGCCGCCACGTCGTCGTCGCCGGCAATCACCATGAACGGGATCTTCTGCTGCTGGGCGTTGCGGATCTTCTTCTGCATCCGGTCGTCGCCCGCGTCCACCTGGGCGCGGATCCCCTCGGCCCGCAGCGCCGCGACGAAGCCGTGCAGGTAGTCGGTGTGGTCCTCGCGGATCGGGATGCCCACCACCTGCACCGGGGCCAGCCAGGCCGGGAACGCGCCCGCGTAGTGCTCGGTGAGCACCCCGAAGAAGCGCTCGATCGAGCCGAAGAGCGCCCGGTGGATCATCACCGGCTGCTGTCGGCTGCCGTCCGCCGCCTGGTACTCCAGCCCGAACCGCGCCGGCTGGTTGAAGTCGACCTGGATGGTGGACATCTGCCAGGTCCGGCCGATCGCGTCCTTGGCCTGCACCGAGATCTTCGGGCCGTAGAAGGCCGCGCCGCCCGGGTCCGGCACCAGGTCCAGGCCGGATGCCTCGGCGGCGGTGCGCAGGGCCTCCGTGGCCTCCGCCCAGTCCTCGTCCGAGCCGATGAACTTCGGCGAGTCGTCCCGGGTGGACAGCTCCAGGTAGAAGTCGTCCAGGCCGTAGTCGCGCAGCAGGTCGAGCACGAAGGTGAGCAGGGTGGTCAGCTCGCCCGCCATCTGCTCGCGGGTGCAGTAGATGTGCGAGTCGTCCTGGGTCAGGCCGCGTACCCGGGTGAGGCCGTGCACCACGCCGGACTTCTCGTACCGGTAGACCGTGCCGAACTCGAAGAGCCGCAGCGGCAGCTCCCGGTACGACCGCCCGCGCGCCCTGAAGATCAGGTTGTGCATCGGGCAGTTCATGGCCTTGAGGTAGTACTCCGCGCCCTCCAGCTGCATCGGCGGGAACATCGTGTCGGCGTAGTAGGGCAGGTGACCGGAGGTCTCGAAGAGCTGCGCCTTGGTGATGTGCGGGGTGTTGACGAACTCGTACCCGGCCGCCTCGTGCCGGCGGCGGGAGTAGTTCTCCAACTCGCGGCGGATGATGCCGCCCTTGGGGTGGAAGACCGCCAGGCCGGAACCGATCTCGTCGGGGAAGCTGAACAGGTCGAGGTCCGCGCCGAGCTTGCGGTGGTCGCGCCGGGCGGCCTCCTCCAGCAGCTTCAGGTACGCCTTCAGCTCGTCCCGGGTCGGCCAGGCGGTGCCGTACACCCGCTGGAGCTGCGGGTTCTTCTCCGACCCCCGCCAGTACGCGGCGGCCGAGCGCATCAGCTTGAACGCGCCGATCAGCCGGGTGTTCGGCAGGTGCGGGCCGCGGCACAGGTCCGACCAGCAGACCTTGTCCTCGGTCGCGGCGAGGTTGTCGTAGATGGTCAGCTCGCCGCCGCCCACCTCCATCACCTCGGAGGTGTCCAGCCCCTCGCCCTTGACGTCGATCAGCTCCAGCTTGAACGGCTCGGCGGCCAGCTCGGCCTTCGCCTCGTCCAGGCTGCCGAAGCGGCGACGGCGGAACCGCTGGCCGGACTTGATGATCTCCTGCATCCGCTTCTCGAGCTTGCCGAGGTCGTCGGGCTGGAACGGCTTGTCGACGGCGAAGTCGTAGTAGAAGCCGTTCTCGATGGGCGGGCCGATGCCGAGCTTGGCCTCGGGGAAGACGTCCTGCACGGCCTGGGCGAGCACGTGCGCGGTGGAGTGCCGCAGCACGTTGAGCCCGTCCGGGGAGTCGAGGCTGACCGGCTCGACCTCGGTGTCGACCTGCGGCGACCAGTCCAGGTCACGCAGCTGGCCCTGCGGGTCGCGGACCACGACGACCGCCTTCGGGCCGGCCGCGGGCAGCCCGGCCGCGGCCACCGCGTCGGCCGCCGTGGTCCCGGCGGCGACGACGACGGGGTCGGCCACGGCGGGGGTACGGGGTGCGGACACGGTCACTCCTCCAGCAGACGGTACGGATGACGCCGAGCGATCGGCTCCTGCGATGCTATCGGTCGCCCCCGCCGGCACGGTCGGCGACGCCACCGCCCCCGCGACCCGTGGGACGCCGGCCCCGGCGCACCTCGTCGTCACGCCGCACGTCGCGGGCGGCACGGTCGAGGCGCGACGGGCGCACCCGCCCGACCGGCGGGAAGGGTCAGGCGGACCAGTCCGGCAGCGGCTCGCGGGCGGCCAGCCAGTCGGCGGGCACCCCGCCGGTGGTGCCCACCCCGGTGTGCGCGGCCACCACCGAGCCGACGATGGCGGCGGTGGTGTCCACGTCCCCGCCCGCCTCGACGCAGGCGCCGATCGCCGCCGGATAGTCGTCCAGGTGCACGGCCGCCACCCAGCAGGTGAAGGCGACGGTGTCCTGGGCGGTGACCCGGGAGCCGTTGCCGAGCACGTCGACGGCCTCGCGCAGCGGCCGGTCGAGCAGATCGGCCGCCCTGCGTACGCCCCGGTGCACCTCGGTGGCCGGGTCCAGCGCGGCGGCCACCCCGGCGAGCAGCCGGCGCGGGGGCGGCCGGTGGCCGTCCAGCCGGGCCCGGGCGGCCAGCGAGGCGGCCACCGCCACCGCGACCGCCCCGGCGATGCCCTCCGGGTGCGCGTGGGTCACCTCGGCCGACGCCCGGGCCTGCGCCGCCGCCCGGGCGGTCGAGTCGGCGAACCAGGCGCCCAGCGGGCCGACCCGCATCGCCGCGCCGTTGCCGCACGAGCCCTGCCCGTCGAAGGCGGCGGCGGCCGCCACCGGCCACGGCGTGCCCGTGCGGATCAGCCGCAGGATCGTCACGGCGCCCGGCCCGTACCCCCGGTAGGGCTCGCAGCGCTCGGCGAAGGCCATGGCGAGGGCGTCCCGGTCGATGGTGCCCGCCGCGGCGAGGGCGGCGACGACCGAGCAGGCCATCTCGGTGTCGTCGGTCCACTCCCAGGGCGCCGGGGGGAGCCTGCCGGCGGCCAGGTCGGCCGGGTGCCGGCCGGGGACGAAGAACTGCGAGCCGAGCGCGTCGCCGACCGACAGGCCGGCGAGCGAGTCCCGGGCGAGCGCGAGGCGGGTGTCGGCAAAGAGCGTGAAGGACATCGTTGTACCAGCTTGCCCGGTTCGCAGGTGCGCCGCAACGCGGTCAACTTGCCACCCCGAGTACCGTCTTGGCGTGGCCACCGTGCTCCTGGTCGAAGACGATCACGTCGTACGCGGCGCGATGCTGCGGTCCCTCGCCGACCGGGGGCACGCCGTGCACGCCGTGGGCACCGCGCTGGACGCGCTGCGCCGCGTGGCCGCCGAGACCCCCGACCTGGTGGTGCTCGACCTCGGCCTGCCCGACCTCGACGGCTCGGACGCGCTGCGGATGCTGCGCGGCATCACCGACGTGCCGATCATCATCGCCACCGCGCGCGACGACGAGCAGTCCGTGGTCCGGCTGCTGCGCGCCGGGGCCGACGACTACATGGTCAAGCCGTTCACCGGCGCGCACCTCGACGCCCGGATCACCACGGTGCTGCGCCGGGCCGGGCGGGCCAGCCGGGCGGTGCAGCCGGCCGTGCACAGCGTCGGCGGGCTGCGGGTGGACGTCGGGGAGCGCAGCGCCCACCTCGACGGCGAGCCGTTGGCGCTGACCCGCAAGGAATTCGACCTGTTGGCGTATCTCGCCGCACGTCCGGGCCGGGTAGTGTCCCGCCGGGAACTTCTGGAGGAGGTATGGCGGCAGCCGTCGGTCGGCGAGGACCAGACCATCGACGTTCACCTTTACTGGCTGCGTCGCAAAATGGGCGAGTCCGCGGCGAAGCCGCGCTACCTGCGCACCGTGCGGGGGGTCGGCTTCCGGTTGGTGGCGCCGGACTGAGGGCGTCGCTGGCCCGTCTCACGGCCGGCATGTGCGCCCTGGTCGCGCTCGCCTTCCTCGTCCCGCTCGCCACCGGCCTCGGTGACCGGGCCCGCGATGAGGCGATCGCGGATGCCGCCCGCCGCAGCGCGCTGGTGACCGGGGCGCTCGCGGTCAGCACCGATCCCGCCGTGGTGCAGCGCGCCGTGGCCGCCAGCGGCGACGACCCGGCCACCCGGCCCGTCGTACACGGCCTGGGGGCCGACGGGTCCGCGGGCCGGGCCGGCGGCGCGGACCTGGAGCGGGCACGGGCCGAGCGGCGCTCCGTGGTCGTCGACGTCGACGGCGGCGTGCTCCGGCTCGACCCGGTGGTGCTCGGCGACCGCACCGCCGTGGTGGAGGTCTTCGTGCCCGAGTCGGCGCTGGACGAGGGCGCCGGCGGCCGGTGGCTGCTGCTGCTCGGGGTGGCCGCCGCGCTGGTGGGCGCGGCGGTGCTGGTGGTCGACCGGGTCGCCGCCCGCGCGGTCGACTCGGCCCGGGGGCTGGTCAGGGCGGCGCTCGCGATCGGCGACGGCGACCTGGCCGTACGCGTCGAGCCCAGCGGCCCGCGCGAGCTGGCCGAGGCCGGGTACGCCTTCAACCGGATGGCCGACCGGATGGTCGCGGCGCGCACCGACGATCGGGAGCTGGTCGCCGACCTGTCGCACCGGCTGCGCACCCCGCTGACCGTGCTACGGCTCGACGCCGAGGCGCTGGAGTCCGACGACACCAGCGTGGGCTCGTTCAGCGAGGCGGAGCTGGATCGGCGGCGCGGCATCCGACGGATCCGGCAGGCGATCGTCACCCTCGAGGGCGAGATCGACGTGCTGATCAAGACCACCCGCAAGGCGGTGACGCACGAGGCGGGGCCGGCGATGTGCGACGTCAGCGAGGTGGTCCGGGACCGGATGGTGTTCTGGGCCGCGCTGGCCGGCGACCAGAACCGCCCGCACCGGGTGACCGGCGCCCAGCTGCGCATCCCGGCGCCGGTGCCACGGGCCGAGCTGGCCGCCGCGCTGGACGCGGTGATCGGCAACGTCTTCCGCTACACCCCGCAGGGCACCGCGTTCGAGGTGGCGGTCTCCCGCCGCGACGGCTACGTGGCCATCCGGATCGACGACGCCGGGCCCGGGATCGCCAACCCCGACCGGGCGCTGCGCCGGGGTGCCAGCGACCAGGGCTCCACCGGGCTGGGGCTGGACATCGCCAAGCGGGTGGCGTTGCAGGCCAACGGCTCGGTGAGCATCGACCGGGCCCGGCTCGGCGGGGCGAGCGTGGTCATGCTGCTCGCCGACCCCGAGGCGACGCCCCGGCAGGTCAGCCGGTTCGGGCTGGTCGGCCGAGCTGTGGGCCGGCGCAAGTCTTCCTTAGATCCCGATTAACCGCGGCGACCGACCCGTCGCGGACTGGCATGATCTTCCACGAACCCATCAGTTCCACCGGTCACTGCCCCGAGCGCCCACCGGCCGGTGGAGCCGTGCGCGCGGCGGGAGCAACGGTCCCCCCACAACCTGCTCCCGCCGCGCGCCACACTTCCTCCCGCCACACCCTTCCGCACGGTGCGCGACGCTCTCCTGCCACGCCGCGCACCGGCTCCCCCGTCCCGTTCAGCGGGTGGCGGCCGCCACGTAGGCGTCGATCTCGGCGCCGATCCGCTGCTTGCCCGCGGGGTCCAGGAAGGAGGCGGTCACCGCGTTGCGGGCCAGCGCCGCCAGCCCCTCCGGGCCCGCGTCGAGCAGCCGGGCCGCGACGGCGTACTCGTCGTTGAGGGTGGTGCCGAACATCGGCGGATCGTCGGAGTTGATGGTGACCAGCAGGCCGGCGTCGACCAACTGCCGCAACGGGTGCTCGTCGATGGTGGCGACCGCCCGGGTCCGCACGTTGGAGGTCGGGCAGACCTCCATGCCGATCCGGTGCTCGGCGAGGTGGGCCAGCAGCTCCGGGTCCTGCGCGGCGGAGATGCCGTGCCCGATCCGCTCCGCGCCCAGGTCGCGCAGCGCGTCCCAGACCGTCTGCGGGCCGGTGGTCTCGCCGGCGTGCGGCACCGAACGCAGGCCGGCCGCCCGGGCCCGGTCGAAGTACGGCTTGAACTGCGGCCGGGGCACGCCGATCTCCGGGCCGCCCAGGCCGAAGCTGATCAGCCCGTCCGGGCGCTCCTCCAGCGAGATCCGCAGGGTCTCCTCGGCCGCCGGCAGGCCCGCCTCGCCGGGGATGTCGAAGCACCAGCGCAGCTCGATGCCGAAGTCCGCCGCGGCCCGCTTGCGGGCGTCCTCGATCGCCTCGCAGAACGCCGGGGCGGGGATGCCCCGGTGCACGTGCGAGTAGGGCGTCACGGTCAGCTCGGCGTAGCGGACCTGCTGGCGGGCCAGCTCGCGGGCCACCTCGTGGGTGAGGATCCAGACGTCCTCCTGGTCGCGGATGAGGTCCACGACGCTCAGGTAGACCTCGATGAAGTGCGCGAAGTCGCGGAAGGCGAAGTAGTCGGCGAGCGCGGCCGGGTCCGCGGGCACGGGGCTGCGGCCCTCGTGGCGGGCGGCCAGCTCGGCGACGATCCGGGGCGAGGCGGAGCCGACGTGGTGCACGTGCAGCTCCACCTTGGGCAGTCCGGCGATGAAGGGTTGCAGGTCGGTCACATGTTCTCCTCTGCACGGGCGCCGGTACGGGCGACGAAGAAGACGCGTCGGAACGGGAAGTACACCTGACCGTGCCGCACCGGGTACGCCTGCGCGAGGCGTACGCCGAGTTCGGCCCGGAAGTCGGCCCAGCCGGCGGCGTCCAGGGCCGCGCGGACCGGCCGGAGCGCGGTGCCCTCCATCCAGGTCAGCACGGGGTGGTCCGCGTCGGCGCGGGCCGGCAGCAGGTGCACGTAGGTAGTCTCCCAGGCGTCCACGGCGCAGCCGGCACCGGTCAGCAACCCGGCGTAGCCGGTGGCGTCGTCGACCGGGGCCTCGCGCAGCAGTGGAGCGAGGTCGGCGCGCCAGGCCGGGCGGCCGGCGACCTCGCGCAGCGCCCGGTGTGACGGCGCGTCGAAGTTGCCCGGCACCTGCACCGCCAGCCAGGCCCCGCCGGGCAGCTCACGCGCCCAGCGGGCGAGCAGCTCGCGATGGCCGGGGACCCACTGCAGCACCGCGTTGCTGACCACCACGTCCACATCGGATTCCGGCCGCCAGTCCCGGACGTCGCCCACCGCGAAGGAGACCGGGGACGCGGTGGCGTGTGCCCGCGCGATCATCTCCGCAGAGGAGTCGAGGCCGACGACGCGGCTGTCCGGCCAGCGTCCGGCGAGGGTCTCCGTCAGGTTGCCGGGCCCGCAGCCGAGGTCGACCACGGCGCGCGGTCGCTCGGCCGGGACCCGCGCGAGCAGGTCGTGGAAGGGCCGGGAGCGCTCGTCACCGTAGCGCAGGTATGTCGTCGGATCCCACATCACAGCCTCCCAAACCGTACGTCCGTCTTGTTAACCGTACGGCCCGTGGCGCGGCCCCACAAGCGGGATCACTAGGCTCGGTGGCATGGAGCAGCGGACCTTCCCCCGGCCGGGGCGGCACGTCGGGGTGATCGGGCCGGGCAGTGAGCAGCTCGTCGGACGGTTCCCCGGGACGGGGATCGACGGAGGGGAGTCACGATGAAGGGCTGGCTGCCGCTCACCCTCGGCCTGCTCGCCGTGGTCGGCGGGGCGGTCTGGACGGTGCAGGGCCTCGGCTACGTCGAGGGCAGCCTGATGACCGACCAGCGGATCTGGGCGATCCTCGGGCCGCTCGTCGTCCTGATCGGACTCGCCCTGCTCTGGTCCGGGCTGCGCGCCCGCCGACGCCGCTGAGCCGCCCCTGCGCTCCCGCCCCCGGCGCGCCGACCGCGCCCGGATACGCGGAAAGCCCCGCATCCCGGGCGGGATACGGGGCTTCACTGGTGATCCGGGCGTCGGATCATCCACCGGTCGGCGACTGCCGACCGGCGGTGCTCAGATGGGGCGGACCTGCTCGGCCTGCGGACCCTTCTGACCCTGGGCGATCTCGAACTCCACCCGCTGGTTCTCCTCCAGCGTGCGGTAGCCGCTGGTCTGGATGGCCGAGAAGTGGACGAACACGTCAGCACCCCCGCCGTCGACGGTGATGAAGCCGAAGCCCTTGTCAGCGTTGAACCACTTCACGGTTCCCTGCGCCATGTGTATCTCCTTCTAAAACTGGCGGCCGAGCACGCCGTGCGGCCGATTGGCCGTTTTCGAGCAGCGGCGCCTGAGGCGGCCCCCATTGAAGGAGACTTCTCTCAACCCACGCCATCTCTCAACAGCGTGGAACAGCAAACCACGTACGCAAAAACTCTGCACAGCCTACCCGACGAAATTCTCCGACATGTGACCTGACGGATGCCGAAGATCCGCTGGGTGGGCGCTTACCACCGTGCGAAAGGCCCCCTCACCCGCTGCGGGGAGGGGGCCTTCGGTGAATGCCCGGTCAGTCCGGCCAGTGCCCGGTCAGCCGGCGTACGCCCACCGCGCCGCCCCGGTCGACGGCGGCCCGGACGACCGCGAAGATGGCGCCCTGCAAGGCCGCCGCCGCCAGGATCTCGCCCCAGCCGCGGTCCTCGTCGGTGGCGCTGGGCGCCTCGCCGTCGCCCGCCGTCACCTTCCAGACCTGCCGGAAGATCATGCCCGCGACCGCACCGGCGGCGATGCCCATCAGCACGCCGACCGGCTTGTACGCGGCCCTGCCGATGTTCCTGCTCACCTGCGCCTCCCCCGGACGATCAGCAGCACGATAGCGGCGGCCACCGCACCGGCCGCGAGGGCCACGAACGGCGCCGGGTTGCGCCGGACGACCGCGCCCGTCTCCTGCGCCTGCCCTCGCGCGAGCTGCGCCTTCTGCGCCGCCTGCCCGCGCACCCGGGCCACGGTCTGCGCGGCCTGCTCCCGCATCCGCTCCTTCGCCTGGTCGGCGGAGGACCTCAGGCGTGCCTTGACGTCGGCCTTGGCGGCCAGCGCCTCCATGGTCTCGCCCAACTCGACCCGGGTCCGCCGGATCTCCTCCCGGAGGGCCTCGGTGTCGCCGGTGCCCCGGCCGTTGCCCGTCGTCATGCCCGCCCCCTGTCCTTCACGGCGGCGGCGACGGTGTCGACGTCGGCCCGGACGCTACGCACCGTGGCCGCCGGCACCGGCGGGACCGCCTGGCTGACCTGCTTCTTGCCCACCAGGGCGAGGATGCCGGCCACCACGAAGAGCACCACCGCGACGATCAGGGCCGCGGCCCAGGCCGGCAGCACCAGATCGAGCAGCAGAATCGCGGTGGCGACCAGGGCGCCCAGGCCGTAGAGCGCCAGCGCCCCGCCGCCGCCGAAGAGGCCGATGCCGATGCCGGCATGCTTGCCCTTCTGGGTCAGCTCCGCGCGGGCCAGGGCCAGCTCGTCGCGGACCAGGCGGGAGACCTGCTCCGTGGCCCGCTGCACCAGCTCGGCGGTGGACGGCTCGCTCCCGTCGCGGGATGTGCGGGCGTTCGCCACGTCAGCCATGCTGTCCTCCTTTCATCATCACCGCGCTGTATGCCCGGAGTCGCCGCCCGTCAATCCTTCGCGCGGCGGCCGGTGAGCCCGGGCCGCCGCGTCCCCCGTGCCGATGGACGGCGCGCGGGAGGAGGTGCAGAAGCGTCGCGCAGCAGGTCCCCACGAAACGCCCGGTCAAACTTCCCGAGCCAGCGCACTCCGCCCGGTCACCCCACGAGGCACAACCCCACCCACACCTCCAACCGTCCCCAGCCCCCACAGGTCACGACCCTCCCCCGGCCCTCCCGCTCCCCCACTTCGCGGGGGCGGGGCGGGGACGAGGGTGCGGGGGTCAGCGGCGGGTTTCGGCGGCGGGCTCGTCGGGGCCGACGAAGGCCTCGCTGCGGGCGTCGCCGTCGTCGCTGCCGCCGAAGACCCGGGCGTCGTCGGGCACCTCGCCGTCGGCGAGGCGGCGCACCGGCCGGCGGGGCCGTACCCACTGCCACGGCAGGTTGCTCTCCGCGTCGCCGATCTCGGTACGCATCCGGGGCATCGCGGTCGGCCGCTGGTCCCGGATCCAGGCGACCAGGTGCTCGCGGACCAGGCAGCGCAGGTCCCACAGGCTGCCGGCGTCGGCCGCGCTGACCAGGGCGCGCACCTTGATCATGCCGCCGGTCGCGTCGGTCACCTGGAGCACGCAGACCCGGCCGTCCCACAGGTCGGTGCTCTCCACCAGGCGGCGCAGCTCCTCCCGCATGGCCTGCACCGGGATCGCCCAGTCGACGTCGAACTCGGCGGTGCCCAGCACGGCCGCCTCCGTGCGGGTCCAGTTCTGGAACGGCTTGGTGGTGAAGTACGAGGTGGGCAGGATCAGCCGGCGGTCGTCCCAGATCTGCACCACCACGTAGCTGAGGGTCAGCTCCTCGATCCGGCCCCACTCCCCCTCGACCACCACCACGTCGTCGAGGCGCACCGCGTCGCTGAAGGCGAGCTGGAGGCCGGCGAAGACGTTGCCCAGCAGGCTCTGCGCGGCGAGCGCGGCGACCACACCGACGACACCGGCGCTGGTCAGCACGCCGGCGCCGATGCCGCGTACGGCCGGGAAGGTCATCAGCATGACGCCGACCGCCAGGACGACGATCACCGCGATGGTCAACCGGCGCAGCATCACCACCTGGGTCCGCACCCGCCGCGCGTGCCGGTTGTCCGGCACGTCCACCCGGAACCGGGCGAGCGCCGTGTCCTCCGCCACCACGAGCAGCGAGGCGACCAGCCAGGCGACGCTCGCGATCACGCCGAGCACCAGCGCGTGCAGCAGCACCTGCCGCCACTGCTCGCCGACCGCGTAGCCGGTGCTGAAGCGGACGGCGAACTGGACGGCGAGGACCGTGGCGGCGACCTGGCTCGACCGGTGCGCGTGCTCGGTGAGCTCGGTCAGCAGCAGCGAGCGCCGGCCGAGCCGCCGGACCACGCGATGCACGACCTCGACGACGAACAGGGCGATCGCCGCCGCGGCGAGCGCGGCGACGATCGTCCCGAGGTAGCTCTGCACGGGTTCACTCCTCTTCCGGACCGGGCGGCCTGTTTCGGGGCAAAGGCCCAATAGTGCCCGACGGCCCCGGAATCGACCAGGCTCACACCTTGCGGTACCGGGACTGGAGGAAGCAGAACAGGCCGAAGGCGGCGATGCCGAGAGCCACGAGGGTGAGCAGCAGTTGACCGTACGACTGGTCGCGCAGCGTGTGCAGCGCCGCGTCCAGGCCCCGGGCCTTCTCCGGGTCGTAGTTGACGGCGGCCAGGACGACCAGCAGACCGGCGATGCCGTACGCGACGCCCTTCGCGACGTAGCCGGCGACGCCGAGCCGGCGGCCGAGCTGGCGGGTCCGCGGGCTCATCTCACCGCTCCTGAGATGCTTCTCGAAGCGCTTGACCAGCCCGTAGATCACCAGGCCGACGCCGATCGCGGCGAGCACGAGCCCGGCCAGGCCGACCAGCCAGCGACCGCCGGAGGACTCCATCGCCCGGCCGGTCAGCGCCTCCTGCTGGTCGGCGCTGTTCGAGCCGGCGTCCTTGAAGACCTTGACGGCCGTCCAGGCGAAGTAGAGGTAGACGAGGGTCCGCCCGAGCGAGGCCAGCCGCTCCCAGACCCGCTCCTTGCCGCGCTCGGCGCGGTGCCCGACCGCTGCCTCCAGCGCCTGCCAGATCGCCATGGCGAACAGGCCGACCGCGATGGTGACGACGAGGAACCTGCCCAGCGGCTGGGCGGCGATGGTGCGCAGCGCGCCGGACTGGTCGCCGTCGTCGGCGGGCTTCCCGAACGCGATCTGCAACGCCAGCCAGGCGAACAGGAGGTGCACGATGCCGTAGCCGATGAAACCGGCCCGGGCCAACAGTTCGAGCCACCGGCTGTTCGCCGTACGGGAGGCGGTGGCTTCGGCGTTCCAGGTGAGTGACATGGCGCCACAATCTCCGAATGCGAAGATCCCCAAACGTCGGCCACCGCCGCCCCGGGCGGGTCAGTTGCCGGGGTTCCTCGCCACCCGGATCTTGACCTCCTGGTCGGTGACGCTGTCCAGCGTCACGGAGAAGCCGCCGACCTCGGTGGCCTGCTGGCCGGTGGTCAGCGACAGCTGCTCGCCGGCCACCTCGACGGTCACCTGGTCGCCCTGCGCGCCGACCAGTTTGGCCTCCACGCCGAGGATGGTGGTGCTGGCCTCGACGCCACGGTCGAAGGTGACCGTGCAGGCGTCCAGGCCGCAGTCGGTGGAGGCGCCCTCGGAGCTGCAACCGGCCAGCAGGGCGACGCCGAGCGCCAGGCCGGCCAG
This sequence comes from Micromonospora sp. NPDC047465, assembly GCF_040643125.1. Classification (NCBI taxonomy): domain Bacteria; kingdom Bacillati; phylum Actinomycetota; class Actinomycetes; order Micromonosporales; family Micromonosporaceae; genus Micromonospora; species Micromonospora sp. NPDC047465. The sequence goes on along the minus strand of NZ_JBEYTP010000003.1, from coordinate 272,240 downwards.
CAGGCCGGCAGCCCGGCGGGTGGGGGTCAGCGGGGAGTAAACGCGTCGGTTCGTCACGCGGCCAAGGGTACGAGACGACCGCGACCCCGGCATTGTGATGATCATCCGCCCAGTTGGCGCCGGTGGCGGCCGGCGCGGTTAGGGTCCCGGGCATGCCGTTCGACATCGCCCGCACCCGCGCCGCCTACCCCGCCCTGGCCGAGGGCTTCGTCCACCTCGACGGGGCCGGGGGCACCCAGACCGCCGCGCCCGTGGTCGACGCGGTCGCCGACGCGATGCGCGCGGCCGTGGGCAACCGCAGCGCCGCGTTCCCGCCCGGCCGACGGTCGCTGGAGATGGTGGCCGCCGCCCGCGCGGCGGTGGCCGACCTGCTCGGCGCGGAAGCCGACGGGGTGGTGCTGGGCCCGAGCGCGACGGCGCTGACGTACACCCTGGCCCGGACCCTGGGCGCGGGCTGGCGGCCGGGCGACGAGGTGGTGGTCTCCCGGCTCGACCACGACGCGAACGTCCGCCCCTGGGTGCAGGCCGCCGAGGCGGCCGGCGCGACGGTGCGCTGGGCCGAGTTCGACCGGGACACCGGGGAGCTGCCGGCCGGGCAGTACGCGGACCTGGTCGGCGAGCGGACACGGCTGGTCGCGGTGACCGCCGGCAGCAACGCGATCGGCACCGTCCCCGACGTGGCGGCGATCGCCAAGACCGCGCACGCGGCCGGTGCGCTGGTCTGCGTCGACGGGGTGCACTCGGTGCCGCACGGCCCCACCGACCTCGCCGCGCTGGGCGCCGACTTCCTGGTCACCAGCGCCTACAAGTGGTCGGGGCCGCACCTGGCCGCGGTGGTGGCCGAGCCGGCCGTCTGGGAGCGACTGCGCCCGGCGAAGCTGCGGCCCTCCTCCGACGCCGTGCCGGACCGCTTCGAGTACGGCACGCCGAGCTTCCCGCTGCTGGCCGGGGTCGCCGCCGCGGTGGACCACCTGGCCGGGCTGGATCCGGCGGCCACCGGCAGCCGCCGGGAGCGGCTGCGGGCCGGGCTGACCGCCGCGCAGGCGTACGAGGAATCGCTGCTGGACCGGCTGCTCGGCGGGCTGGCCGGGCTGCCCGGCGTCCGGGTGCTCGGCTCCCCCGCCCGGCGCTGCCCGACGGTGTCGTTCCGGCTGGCCGGGCTCTCCCCGCAGCGCACCCAGGAGGAACTGGGCGCGGTGGGGTTCTGCCTCTCCGCGGGCGACTACTACGCCTACGAGTACTTCCAGGCGACGGGGCTGCGGGACAGCGGCGGGGCGGTGCGCGCCAGCATCTACCACTACAACACGGCCGACGAGGTGGACCGGTTGCTCGCCGAACTGGACCGGCTCGCCGGTGGCGGGGGCAGAATGGCCGGGTGAGCACCCTGGTCGAGGACAACCCCGCCAAGCACCGGTTCGAGATCCTGGTCGACGACGCGCTGGCCGGGTTCACCGCGTACCTGCCGCGCGGCGAGGTGCTGGTCTTCACCCACACCGAGGTGGACCCGAAGTTCCAGAACATGGGCGTCGGCGCGACGCTGGTCCGGGACACCCTCGACCAGCTCCGCGAGCGCGGCACGAGAGTGGTGCCGCGCTGCCCGTTCATGGCCGCCTTCATCGACCGCCACCCCGAGTACGCCGACCTGGTCGTCCCCGAGGCGTAGCCGGGGCGACCCGGGCGGTCGGCGACGTCGGCAGGGCGGGCGGGTCAGCGACCGGTCAGCAGCTCGGCGGCGGCGCGGGCGGCGGCCCGGGTGGCGCCGTGGGTGGCGACGTGGACGGCACCGGTGACCGCCTCGGGCACGCCCAGCTCGACCACGACCGCGTCCGGGCGGGCGGCCAGCGCGCGGCCCACCGCCGCCCGCACCCAGTCGTGCCGGTGCAGGTCGCGCACCACCAGCACCACGCACCGGCCGGCCGCACCGGCGGTCGGGTCGGCGGGCACGTCGGCCTCGGCGTACCGGGCGGTGGTGGTGCCGGCGAGCAGGTCGGCCAGCGGGGCGGCCAGGCCCCACGGCGTCTCCGGGCCGATCGCGATGTTGCGCGGCGGCTCGAACTCCACCACGTGCGCGGGGCCGGCCAGCGGCAGCGCGCCGACGCCGTCGGGCGCGGTGGTGACCCGCAGCGCCCGCCGGGCGGCGGCCAGCCCGACGGCGGAGCCCTCGGCGGAGGGGCGAGGCCGGGGCGGCCGCTCGGCGCGCGCGGTCACCGTCCAGGCGGCGAGCTGGCCGACCCGCTTGGCCGCCTCGGCGAGGCGTTCCTCCGGCAGGTCGCCGGCGACGACGGCGGCGACGATGGCGTCCCGCAGCAGCCGCGCCGACTCCTCGTCGGCCCGCTCGCCGCCGATGCAGATCGCGTCGGCCCCGGCCGCGAGGGCACGCACCGTCGCGCCAGCGAAGCCGTACCGGCCGGCGACGGCCCGCATCTCCACCGCGTCCGTGACCACGACGCCGGAGAAGCCCAGCTCGTCGCGGAGCAGCCCGCCCAGGATCCGGCCGCTGAGGGTGGCCGGCAGTTCTGGGTCCAGCGCCGGCACCAGCAGGTGGCCGGTCATCACCGCCTGCACGCCGGCGGCCACGGCGGCCCGGAACGGGGCCAGCTCGACGGCGTCGAGGCGGGCCCGGTCGGCCGCGATCCGGGGCAGGGCGTGGTGCGAGTCGACCCGCGTGTCCCCGTGCCCGGGGAAGTGCTTGGCGCAGGCGGCGACCCCGCCGGCCTGGAGGCCGCGCACCCAGGCGGCGGTGTGCCGGGCGACCAGCGCCGGCTCCGCGCCGAAGGAGCGCACGCCGATCACCGGGTTGGCCGGGTTGGAGTTGACGTCGGCGTCCGGCGCGTAGTCCAGGGTGATCCCGAGCGCGGCGAGGTCGGCGCCGAGGTCCCGGGCGACCTGCTCGGTCAGCGCCGGGTCGTCCACCGCGCCGAGGGCGAAGTTGCCGGGCCGGGAGCTGCCCCGGGCGGACTCGATCCGGGTCACGTCGCCGGCCTCCTCGTCGATGGCGACGACGACGTCGGGGCGCTCGGCGCGCAGGGTGGCGGTCAGCGCGGCCACCTGCTCCGGGTCGACCACGTTGCGGGCGAAGAGCACCACCGAGCCGAGCCCCTCGCCGAGCCAGCGGCGGATCCAGGGCGGCGGGGTGGTGCCGACGAAGCCGGGCTGCAGGACGGCGGCGGCCAGGGCCGCCAGGCTTCCGGCGCTCACGCCGTCACCTCGGCCCGCCCGCGTGGTGTCTGATGGTTCGCTCGCTCATGCGGTCGTCGTACCCCCGTCTTCTCCGCGCCCGGCGGCCCGCCACCGGCGGCGGTGCTGCCATGGTCACACCGCCCGACTGAATAGTCAATAAACCTTACAGTTGCCGTCGGGCGCGGAGCTGGGGACAGTTCGGGGATGGATCCCCTGCTGCTGGCCGACGCGACGAGCCCGGCCGACGTCCCCGGCGTACGCCTACTCGGCCTGGTGGTCGGCGGCCTGCTACTGCTCGCCGCGATCCGTGCGATGTTCCGGCGCTGATCTCCGCCCGCGCTGCCCGGCCGGTTCCGACGGCGGCCACCGGGGTACCGCCTGCCTCGTTGGACCCGGTACGACACGGCGAGGGGGAAGCATGAGGATCGGCTATTTTCTGTCCACGGAGGAGTACGCGCCGGCGGAGCTGCTCGAACAGGCGCGCGCCGCGGAGCGGGCCGGCTTCGAGGCGCTCTGGATCTCCGACCACTACCACCCGTGGACGGACGCGCAGGGGCAGAGCCCCTTCGTCTGGTCGGTGATCGGCGCGCTCAGCCAGGTCTGCCGACTCCCGGTCACCACCGCCGTCACCTGCCCGACGGTGCGCGTCCACCCGGCGATCGTCGCCCAGGCGGCGGCCACCAGCGCGGTCATGCACTCCGGCCGGTTCGTGCTCGGGGTGGGCAGCGGCGAGGCGCTCAACGAGCACATCCTCGGCGGCGTCTGGCCGCAGACCGACGTCCGGCTGGAGATGCTTGAGGAGGCCGTCGCGGTGATCCGCGAACTCTGGCGGGGCGGCTTCGTCAACCACCACGGCCGGCACTACACCGTCGAGCACGCCCGGATCTACACGCTGCCGGACACTCCCCCGCCGATCTACGTGTCGGGCTTCGGCCCGAAGGCCGTCGACCTGGCCGCCCGGATCGGCGACGGCTTCGTCAACACGTCCCCCGACGCCGATCTGGTCCGGCGGTTCCGCGAGGGCGGCGGCGGCGACAAGCCGTGCCAGGCCGGCTTCAAGGCGGCGTACGCGCAGACCGAGGAGGAGGGAATGCGGATCGCGTACGAGCGCTGGCCGAACGCCGGAGTGCCGGGAGAACTGTCCCAGGTGCTGCCCTCGCCGCGGCACTTCGAGCAGGCCGCCAATCTGGTCCGGCCGGAGATGATGAAGGACGCGTTCGTCTGCGGGCGGGACGCCGACGCGCACCTGACCAAGATCGACGAGTACGCCAAGGCCGGCTTCGACGAGGTCTACGTCGCCAACACGGGGCCGAACTGGCCGGGCATGCTCGACCTCTACCAGCGCGAGGTGTTCCCGCGCCTGCGCTGAAGCCACAGGGCTACCGGGTGGCTCGCCGGGGCGGGGTGCCCGGTGCTCACGCCAGGCCCACCGCCCGGCGCAGCCGGTCGTACCCCTCGGGCGTGCCGATGGCGGCGCGCTCGTCGGGGCGATCCACGTAGTACCGGATCACGTCGGCGAGGAGCCACGGATGCACCCGGAGCCAGGAGAGCACCAGCCGGGGCGCCGTGGCCGAGCCGCGCAGCAGGCCACGCCGGTCGACCGACTCGGGACGGGCCACGGTGAGCACCAAGTGGTCCCCGGTCGGCTGGCGGGCCGGGGTGCCGGGGCGCAGCGCCGCCCAGGGAATCGTCCGACGGCCGAACGGCTCCCGGACCTCGACCGCGGACGGGGTGATGTCGATCCGCGGCCACCCGCCGAACACCGCCGCGACGAACACCGCGATGATGAGCGCGGCCACCGCCACCATGACGGCCGGCGGTACCACCAGCGCGTACCGGAGCGGGGCCGGCGGGGCGTCGGGGGCGTCGAGCCACTCGAAGTCCGCAACCGTGACGGTCGCGTTCGTGATCGCCAGCACCTGTCCGGCGACGAACCAGCCGAAGCCGGGACCGGGCGGCACCCGCAGCCGGGCATGACCGGGCAGCGTCAGCTCCGCCGGCCGCCGCCACGGGCCCCTGGTGCTCAACGCCGCCGCGACGAGGGCCGGCAGGGCCAGCCCGAACGGCACCGAGTGCAGCAGCAGGCCGGCCCAGAGGCCGCGCGGCTGCCACTGGGTCACGGCGACCGTCCACGCCGCCGCGATCAGCAGGGCCGCGACGACGAGCAGCCGGGGGAAGCCAGCGACAGCGCCACGCCGTGCTCTGGCGGAGGCGATCGGCCCGGGGGCGGCGGGGCGCATGGCCGCAATCATGGCCCATGCCTGCCACCCGCACCTGTGGGGCGGCGGCCCGTGACTCAGCCGTCGGCCGGGGCGATGCCGCGTAGCAGGGTGACGACCAGGTCGTCGACGGTCCGCGCGGGCAGCTCGGCCGGGGCCGGCGCGGCCGGGTCGAGCAGGTGGCCGAGCACCAGGTCGTGACAGACCCCGACGACCAGGGCCGCGACGGCGTCGGGCCGGGCGTCCGGGGCCACCCGGCCGAGCCGCTGCTCCGCCCGCAGGTAGTCGGCCAGCTCCGCACGCACCGAGCCGCCCGCGGCGGGACTGGGCAGCTCCGCGAAGCGGGCGAGCACCCGGGGCTGGTGCAGCAGCCCGGCGAAGGCCGGCAGGACCGCCGCGTGCAGCGCGAGGGCCCGGGTGAGGTGCGCGCGCAGGTTCGCCCCGACGGTCCCGGTGCCCGGCTCCGGCGCCGGCCCGCCCGCCCGCTCCTCGGCGGCGCGGACGTGGGCGTGCAGCGCGTGCGCGAGCAACTCCTCCTTGTCGGCGAAGTGGTTGTAGAGCACGCCGTCGGCCACGCCGGCGGCCCGGGCGATGTCGCGCACGGTCAACCCGGCCACGCCACGGTCGGCGATCAGCCGCTCCGCCGTGGCGATCAGGTGATCGCGCAGACTCCGGTCGCCGCCCCGCAGGGCCGCCGCTGTCCTGGGTGACATCACCCGAATCGTAGAGACGTCGTCGGAGGCCGGCCGACCGCCCCGGTCAGCCGGGGCGGCGGGCGGTGACCAGCCAGGCGGTGCCGCGCAGGCGTACCGCGTCGGGCTGCTCGTACCGGCGCAGCGCCTCGGTCAGCGCGGCGGTGGCCCGGTCGACGGTCGCCCGGTCCACGCGGTCGAACTGGTGACGGATCGGCCCCCAGCCGGCCAGGAAGGCGGCGGCATCGGCGGCGTCCCGTCCCCAGACCTGGGGCGCCTCGACGGCGGCGCAGTCGACGTCGGTGAAGCCGGCCGCGGTGAGCACCCGGTCGACCACCGCCGGGTCGGCCAGCGACAGCGGCTCGGCCACCCCCGTCCCGTCCCCGTCCGGCGGGGGCAGGTGGGCGGCGAGGGCGGCGAGCACCTGGCCGAGGTCACGACGGCGGATGTCGTCCATGCAGAGGAAGGCGAGGCGACCACCGGGCCGCAGCGCGCGGCCGAGGTTGGCGAAGGCGGCCACCGGGTCGGCGAAGAACATCACCCCGAAGCGGCTCAGCGCCACGTCGAACGCCCCTGGCGGGAACGGGTGGACCTGCGCGTCGGCCTGGTGGAACCGGACGTTGTCCACCCGCTCGGCGACGGCCCGGTTCCGGGCCCGCTCCAGCATGGGGGCGGAGAGGTCGACGCCGAGCGCCTCGCCGGTGCCCGCCCGCCCGGCCGCCAGCCGGGTGAGCTGGCCGTTGCCGCAGCCGACGTCGAGGACCCGGTCACCGGGGCGTACGGCCGCCAGCAGGGCCTCGTTGAACCCGCTGTTCACCGCGTCGTAGCGGTCGTGGTGCGCGGCCCAGTGCCGCCCCTCGTAACCGTTCCACGCCTGCGCCTGCTGCTCGTTGACGATCATCGACCACCTCCGGAACGTAATGAACAACCGTTCATGAACGAGTGTTCATAGTGGCTGGCGGGTGTCCCGGCTGTCAACGGAGCCGGCCGTCGGGGGACCGTCCGCGCCACACCCCCGGCGGCGGTTTCGCCGCTGATCACGGCGGGTACCTCCGGCCCTCGATGAAACTGTCCACGCACTCCACGACCCTGCGCCGCGCGGCCAGGAGCCTCTTCGGCTGGACGGCGCTGCGGCCCCACCAACTGGCCGCCATGCGGGCGGTGATGAAGCGCCGCGACGCCCTGGTGGTGCTGCCCACCGGCGCCGGCAAGTCGGCGATCTACCAGATCCCGGCCAGCCTGATCCCCGGCCCGACCGTGGTGATCTCCCCGCTGCTCGCCCTCCAGCAGGACCAGATCGCGGCCCTCGACGAGCGGCAGCGGCCGGAGCTGCGCGCGGTGCGGATCAGTTCCGCCGAGTCGCCCGCCCAGCAGGCCGAGGCGATCGCCGAGATCCGCGACGGGCGGGCGGAGTTCCTCTTCATCACCCCGGAGCAGCTCGCCAACCCCGACCGGACTGCCGAGGTGAAGTCGCTGAAGCCGGCGCTGGTGGCGATCGACGAGGCGCACTGCATCTCCGCGTGGGGGCACGACTTCCGCCCGGACTACCTGGCGCTCGGCCACCTCGTCGAGGGCATCGGCCGGCCACCGGTGGTGGCGCTGACGGCGACCGCCTCACCGCCCGTACGCGACGACATCGTCGCCCGGCTCCGGCTGCGCGAGCCCGAGGTGGTGGTCTCCGGGCTGGACCGGCCGAACCTGTTCCTCGAGGTCGCCCACTGCCCGACGGAGGACTACCGGTGGCGGCGGCTGCTCGCCCTGCTGCGCGACGACACCCGGCCCGGCATCATCTACGTACCCATTCGGCGCTCCGCGCAGGAGCTGGCGGCCCGGCTCACCGACGCCGGGTTCCCGGCGCAGTACTACCACGGCGGCATGGCGGCCGGCGCCCGCGCCGAACTGCACGAGGCGTTCCTCGCCGACCAGGTGCCGATCATGGTGGCCACCTCGGCGTTCGGGATGGGCATCGACAAGCCCAACATCGCGTGGGTGGTCCACGTGGCGCTGCCCGACTCGCCGGACAGCTACTTCCAGGAGATCGGGCGGGCCGGCCGGGACGGCGCGCCGGCGCGGGTGCTGCTGCTCTGGCAGGCCGAGGACGTCGGGTTGCAACGGTTCTTCAGCGGCGGGCTGCCGGACGAGACGGAACTGCGCGACCTGTCCGCGCTGCTGCGCAAGCAGGCGCGCACCAGGAGGGAACTGCGCGAGGTCACCGGCCTGGGCCCGCGCAAGCTCGGCCAGTACCTCGCCCTGCTGGAGCAGGTCGGCGCGGCCGAGACGCGAACGAGGCAGCGCGTCGGCGCGCCCCGCTACTCCCCCACGCCCGTGGACGCCGCCGCGGCGGCCCTGGCCGAGGCGGAGCGGCGGCAGAGCGTGACCCGGTCGCGCACCGACATGATGCGGGCCTTCGCCGAGACCACCGCCTGCCGGGGGCAGACGCTGCTGGCCTACTTCGGCGAGCAGATGACCGAGGTCTGCGGGCACTGCGACAACTGCCACGCCGGCACCAGCACCGCCGACGACGGCGCGGTCGGGCCGTTCCCGGTGCACAGCCAGGTCCGGCACCCGGAGTGGGGCCCCGGCCTGGTGCTGAGCTACGAGGAGGACCGGATGACGGTTCTCTTCGACGAGGTGGGGTACAAGACGCTGTCCGTCAGCGTGGTGTCCGAACAGGGCCTGCTGACGCTCGACTAGCCTGAGCCGGGCACCGCTGGCGGGGCCGTGGACGACGAGCGATTCAGTGCGGGAAGGGGCGTTGCCGTGATCGAGCAGCCGGCGTACACCGGGTTCGGGTTCTCCGACGAGGAATGGGGACTGCTGGTCGGCCTGCCGCAGTCGGTGCTGACCGCGGCGAGCGCCGCCGAGTCCGACGGCACCAGGCGCACCATGGCGGAGAACGCCGCCGGGATGGAGACCATCTCCGCCGGCCGGGAGTCGGCCAGCCCGCTGGTCGCCGCCGTCGCCGGGGAGGTCGTCTCCCGGGTGGGCGACCCCGAGGCCGGCGAGGAGCTGCCGGTCATCGCGCCGTCCGACCCGCGGGCCTACCTGGAGGACGTGCTGGGCCGGGCCAAGGAGGCGGCGGCGCTGCTGGCGGCCAAGGTGGACGAGGGCGAGGCCGGGGCGTACAAGCACTGGCTGGTGGACATCGCCGAGCAGGTGGTGGGCGCGGCGTCCAGCGGCGGCATCCTCGGCCTCGGCGGGGACGTGGTCAGCGACTCGGAGCGGCGCTTCCGCGACCGGCTCGCCCAGGTGCTCAACGACTGACACGTCGACGACGGCGGCGCCGGACGAGGTCCGGTGCCGCCGTCGCCCGTTCCAGGTGACCGCCGGCGCGCGTCCGGCGCGGGCGGCCGGGCCGGGCCGGGCCGGCGCGCGGCGCTCAGGCGACCCGGCGGCGGAACAGCACCACGCTCGCCAGCACGGCGACGAGCAGGATGCCGAGGCACCAGGCCACGGCCCAGGCCGGAGCCGTACCCGTCGGGGTGTCCAGCAGCAGGGCCCGCAGCGTCTCGATGACGGGCGTGACCGGCTGGTTGTCGGCGAAGCCGCGCAGCCAGCTCGGCATGGTATCCACCGGCACGAACGCGCTGCTCGGGTAGGGCAGGAACATCACCAGGAAGGTGAAGCCGCCGGCCGCCTCCGGGGTGCGGGCCAGCAGGCCGAACGCGGCCGAGAGCCACGACACGGCGAGCAGGAAGAGCAGCAGCACCCCGAACGCGGCCAGCCAGCGCAGCGGCGCGACGGTCGGGCGGAAGCCGATGGCGACGGCGACGGCGAGCACCAGCACGGTGGAGACGGTGTTGCGGACGACGCTGGCCACGACGTGCCCGCCGAGGATCGCGGCGGCGCTGACGTCCATCGTGCGGAACCGCTCGATCACCCCTTCGGTCAGGTCGGTGGTCACGCTGACGGCCGTGCCCGCCGCCCCGAAGCCGGCGCAGAGCAGCAGCACGCCGGGGACGACGTAGGTGACGTACCGGGTGCCGGTGTCGATCGCGCCGCCGAACAGGTAGACGAAGAGCAGCATCAGGATCACGGGTAGCAGCAGCGAGGTCAGCAGCGCGTCGACGTTGCGCCGGGACAGCCGCAGGCAGCGCGCCGCCATCACGAGCGCCTCGCCGGCGCGGGAGGGCCGCAGGGTCAGCTCAGACACGGGTCACCTCCCGCGCGGCCGCCACCGGGTCGTCGGTGAGGGTGAGGAAGACGTCGTCCAGGGTGGCCTCGCGGACGGTGAACCGGGCGAGGCCCTGCCCGTCCGGGTCGACCTCGTCGAGCAGGTGCCGGACGTGCGGCGCGCCCCCGTCGGTCGCGACCGCCAACTCCAGCCGGGCCGGGTCGCGGTGCGTGACCCGGTCGCCCAGGCGGCGCTCGGCCGCGGCGAAGCTCGGCGCGTCGCGCAGCGTCAGCTCCAGGCGGTGGGCGCCGAAGCGGCGCTTGAGGTCGCCCGCGCTGCCCTCGGCGGCGAGCCGGCCGCCGTGCAGCACCGCGATCCGGTCCGCCAGCCGGTCGGCCTCCTCCAGGTACTGGGTGGTGAGCAGCACCGTCACCCCCGCCCCGGCCAGCTCGGCCACCACCTCCCACAGCCCCTGCCGGCTGCGCGGATCGAGGCCGGTGGTGGGCTCGTCGAGGAAGATCACGGACGGCTCGCCGACCAGGCTGGCCGCGAGGTCGAGGCGGCGGCGCATGCCGCCGGAGTAGGTCGCCACCCGCCGTCCGGCGGCGGCGACCAGGTCGAAGCGCTCCGTCAGGTCGGCGGCCCGTCGCCGGGCGGCGACCGGGGACAGCCCGGCCAGCCGGGCCATCATGCGCAGGTTCTCCGTGCCGGTCTGCTGGCCGTCGAGCGCCGCGTGCTGGCCGGCGAGGCTGATCGTCCGCCGCACCCGGCGCCGGTCGCGCACCACGTCGTGACCGTCCACCCGGGCCACGCCCCCGTCGGGGGTGGCGAGCGTGGCCAGGATCCGGACGGTCGTCGTCTTCCCGGCCCCGTTCGGGCCGAGCAGGGCGTACACGCTGCCCCGGGCGACCCGCATGGTCAGGCCGTCGAGCACGGTGACCCCGCCGTACGACTTGCGTAGGTCGATCGTCTGCACCGCCTCAGGTGCTGCTGCCCCCATCGCCACTCACCCTCCGCATTCCGCGTATGACGTACGCTATTCTGCGTAGACCATACGCAGAGGCTAGGATGACGGTCAAGCGGATCGGGAGGTGAGGGTGAGCGACGCCGACGTCGAGCTGCCCGAGAGCGTGGAGATCGCCTGGGGCCTGCGCGAACGCCCTGGGAAGGGCCCCAAGCGCAGCCTCAGCCTGGAGCAGGTGGTGGCCGCCGGCATCCGGGTGGCCGAAGCCGAGGGACTGCCGGCGGTGTCGATGAGCCGCGTCGCCGGCGAGCTGGGCGTCGGCACCATGTCGCTCTACCGTTACGTCTCCGCCAAGAGCGACCTGCTGGAGCTGATGGCCGACGCCGCGTACGGCGATCCGCCGCCGCCGCGCGGCGCGGACGAGGGGTGGCGGCCGGCGCTGGCCCGCTGGGCGCTGGGCAACGCGACAGTGATCCACCGTCACCCGTGGACCCGGCACGTCCCGGTCGGCGGCCCGCCGATGGGCCCCAACCAGGTGCGCTGGATGGAACAGGGGCTGGACACCCTGCGCGGCACCGGCCTGCGCGCCGCCGAGCGCATCTCGACGATCCTGCTGGTCAGCGGGTACGCCCGGCACTGGGCCACCCTGACGGCGGACATCACCGAGGCGGCGGCGCGGACCAGGATCAGCCCGGAGGAGGCCGGCGCACGCTACTGGCAGCAGCTCGCCCGGCTGACCCGGCACGGCCCGTACCCGGCGATCCGCGCGCTGCTGGCCGACGGCGTCGCCGCCGACGACGACGCGGAGGAGTTCGACGCGGAGTGGCAGTTCGGCCTCGACCGGGTGCTCGACGGCGTCGAGGTGCTGGTCCGCAGCCGCTCGGCGGCGGACTGAGCCTCAACCCTCCCTGGCCGCCGCCGGCCGCGTCGCCCACAATGGCCACCGGACGGAGAGCACGGGACGGGGAGCGGGGATGCTGCGGCGGACCACCATCGACACGGAACAGGTTCCGGCAGCCGACCGCTTCGGGATGTGGCTCGACATGGTGGCCCGTACGGCGACGCCGCTGCGGATCCGGACGGAGCACGCGCACGACTTCGCCGCCCGAGCCGAGATCATCGAGCTCGGCCCGATCCAGGTGGTCAACTACCGGTACCCGTCGCTGGACTGCGTCCGGACGCCGAAGCTGGTGCGCCAGTCGGATCCAGAGGTCTACATGCTGGCGCTGACCGTCAACGGCGACGGCGTGGTCAGCCAGGCCGGCCGGAGCAGCATGCTGGGGCCCGACGAGTTCACCTTCTACCACGCCTCGCGTCCGCACGGCGTCCGGCACCTCGGCGACGACCAGGGTCAGGAGGCGGCCCGGTCGGTGGTGGCGCTCATCCCGCACGGCGCGCTGCCGCTGCCGCCGGACCGGCTGGCGCCCCTGCTCGGCGGCCGGATGTCGGGCACCGAGGGGATCGGCGCGCTGCTGGCGCAGTTCCTCGTCCAGGTCGCCAACCATCCCGAGCAGTACCATGCCGCCGACGCCGCCCGGCTCGGCACCGTCGCGCTGGACCTCGCGTCCACCATGCTCGGTCGGCACCTGGTGGCCGAGGACGCCGTGCCCACCGAGGTACGCCGGCGCGCGCTGGTCACCCAGGTCCAGGGCTACATCCAACGGCACCTGGGCGACGCGACGCTGAGCCCCCAGGTGGTGGCGGACGCCCACCACATCTCACTGCGCAGCCTGCACCGGCTCTTCGAGGCCGAGGAGTCGACGGTCGCGTCGTACATCCGGGACCTGCGACTGGCGCGGTGCCGGCACGACCTGGCCGACCCGGGCCTGCGCAACCATCCGATCCAGGCGATCGCGGCACGCTGGGGTTTCCCCGACAAGGCGCACTTCAGCCGGGTCTTCCGGGCGGCCCACGGCATGACGCCGCAATCCTGGCGCGTCAGTCAGCCGGAGCCGGCACGGAAAGTCAACTCGACGGCGTCCACGGTCAACCCGGTCGGGGCAGACTGACATCCGAGGCGGCCGATCCCCTCCGCCGATGGCGACAGCGGGATCGGGCGCCAACGGGGGCCGTGGCGAGGCGCCCGCCGTCCATGGAGGCGGCGGGCGGCCGCCCGGTGACCACCCGGACTTGTCCTGGACCCCGGCCCCGTCGCCCACTCCCCCAGGACCGACGGCGGGGCCGGTCAGGCCTCCTCCAGCAGTTCCAGGACGATCTGCTCGGCCCTCTCCCGGGGCGTCCGCCCGTCGACCGGGGCCACCACACCGTCGTGGTAGAGGTCGACCACACGCGGGTCGACGTAGGACGTACGTGCCACGGTCGGGGTGTTGCCGAGCAGCTCCGCGACGTTCCGCATCACCCCCGCGACCGCCCTCCTCCGGGCGGTGACCGAACGCTGCGCCCCCGCCGTCGCCAGCGCGGTGGCGGCCAGCACGGTGGCGTGCCAGGTCCGGAAGTCCTTCGCGGTCATCTCCCCGCCGCTGGCGTCACGCAGGTACTCGTTGACCTCGTCGCTGCGCACGTCGCGCCAGTCCCGGCCGTCCCAGTAGCCGAACAGCCGGTCGGCCGCCCGCCGCCGGCGCCGCAGGTTGGTCAGCACCCGGCACAGCTCCGGGTCCTCGATCCGGCGCACCTGCGCGATGCCGCCCTTGGCGGGAAACTCGAACACCACGCAGCCGCCCCGGGACCGGGCGTGCTCCGGTCGCAGGGTCGACACCCCGAAGGTCGGGTCGTCGCCGGCCGCGTACTGGTCGCTGCCGACCCGGAACATGCCCATGTCCAGCAGCCGGGTGACCGTCGCCAGCACCCGGTCGCGGTTCAGCCCCCGGCCGGAGAGGTCCTGCCCGACCCGCTCGCGCAGCACCGGCAGCCGGCGGGCCACCTCCAGCACGTGGTCGAACTTCGCCTCGTCCCGCTTCTGCCGCCACGTCGGGTGGTAGAGGTACTGCTTGCGTCCCGCCGCGTCCACGCCGGTGGCCTGGATGTGTCCGTTCGGGTGCGGGCAGATCCACACGTCCCGCCAGGCCGGCGGGATCACCAGCTCCCGCAGCCGGCCCAGCGCGTCCGGGTCGCGGACCGGCTCGCCGGCCGGGTCGAGGAAGAGCCACCCCTTGCCGCGCCGGCGACGCCCGTACCCCGGCCTGCCCGGATCACTACGCCGCAACCGCACCGGAAACCCGCACCGCCTGTTCCGCCTCGTCCACGGCGGCCACCACCTCGTCGACACCCACGGCCGCCAACGTCGGATGCGTTCCTACCCCGTCCCACCTCGGCCAATCCCGTGCGCCGGCCCACAGCACCCGGTGCCGGGGGCGGTCCGGTGGCGGCCCCCACCGTGCCGGCGGGACCGGGCCGAAGAGCACCACGGAGGCGGTGCCGTAGCCGGTGGCCAGGTGCGCCACGCCGGTGTCCCCGCAGACCACCAGCCGCGCGTACGCGACCAGGGCCGCCAGCCCGGCCAGGCCCGTCCGGCCGGCCAGCACCGCCGCGCCGGGCAACCCCGCGTCGTACGCGACCCGCTCGGCGAGCGCCCGCTCGTCGGCGCTGCCGGTCAGCACCACCCGGTGCCCCCGGCGGGTCAGCTCCCGGGCGAGCGCGGCGAACCGCTCCGCCGGCCAGCGCTTGGCCGGGACCTTGGTGCCGGGGTGCAGCACGGTGGCCCCGGTCGGGGCGTCCCCCGCCGGCGGCCGGCGCAGCCCGAGGTCGGCCGGGTCCGCCGCCGTCCCGTACCAGCGCAACAGCCGGCACCAGCGGTGCACCTCGTGCTCGTCGTCGGCCCAGTCGGGGCCGTCGTGGTGGCCGGCGGCGGGGTTGGCGAAGGCGAGCAGCCGGCCCGGCCGGGTCTCGGCGAGCACGCGGTGGGACTCGGGGCCGCGGCCGTGCAGGTTGACGGCGAGGCGGGGCCTTCGCACGGCGGGGTCGAGGCGGCCGAGGCCGTCGGTGGGCACCAGCCGGTCGACGCCGCCGACGAGGTCGACCAGCGGGGCCAGCCAGGCGGGCGCGGCGAGGGCGAGTTCCTCGTCGGGGTGGGCGGTGCGCAGGGCGCGCAGGGCGGGGACGGCGGTGGCGAGGTCGCCGACGCCGAGGGCGCGCAGGGCGAGGATCACGGGTAGGAGGTTTCCTGTTCGGCGCAGACGACCATCTCGCGGACGGCGCAGCCGGGGGGCTGGGTGAGGGCGAACATGACGGCGGCGGCGGTGTCGGCGGGGTCGTTGAGGTTGGCGTCGGGGCCCGGCCGGTACTGGGGGTCGCGGTCGTCGAAGAAGGCGGTGCGCATGCCGCCGGGGATGAGCAGGGTGACGTTGACGGTGCCGGCGAGTTCGGCGGCGAGGGCGCGGGTGAAGCCGACGACCCCGAACTTGGCCGCGCAGTAGGCGGTGGCGTCGCTGACCGCCTTCACCCCCAACGTCGAGGCGACCGTGACGATGCTGCCCCGGGAGCTCTCCAGGAACGGCAGGGCGGCCCGGACGACGGCCGCCGTGGCGAGCAGGTCCACGGTCACGACGCGGTCCCAGGTCTCGCCGGGGAGATCGGCCAGCCGGCCCGGCACGTCCACCCCTGCCGCGGTGACCACCGCGTCCAGCCCGCCGGAGCGCTCGGCGAGCTGCCGGGTGGCGGCCTCGGCGGCCCGGGTGTCGGCCAGGTCGCACTCCACCCACGGCACCCCGTCCGCCGGCGCGTGCCGGTCCAGCACCACGGGCCGGCCGCCGGCCCGGGCCACCGCCGCGACCACGGCGGCGCCCAGGCCACTCGACCCGCCGGTGACCAGCACCGTCTGCCCGACCCCGGGCGGTGTGCCGCTCACCGGGTGCCCTCCGCCGTGCTCGGCCGCTGCGCCGACGCGCCCCCGGACCCGGGGCCGGGCGGCGGACAGGTCGGCGGCACGGTGTCGGTGAGCGGCGGCGCGTCGGCCGGAGCGGCGGCGGGGCCGGCCGACCGGGCCGCGGCGATCAGCCCGGTGGTGGAGCGGCCGTCCAGGTACGGCACCACCACGGTGTGCCCGCCCCAGCGGCGCAGCACGTCCGCCTCCGGCAGGGCGGGCTCGCCGCCGTCGCCGGCGTAGTCGCCGCCCTTGACCCAGACGTCCGGCCGCAGCCAGGACAGCGCCGCGTGTGGGGTGGACTCGTCGAAGATCATCACCGCGTCGACGCAGCTCAGCGCCGCGAGCAACCGGGCCCGGTCGCCCTGCGGGATCACCGGCCGGTCGGGGCCCTTCAGCCCGGACACGCTGGCGTCGGAGTTGACGCAGACGACCAGGCAGTCGCCGAGTTGCCGGGCGGCCTGCAACGTCGCCACGTGCCCGGCGTGCAGCAGGTCGAAGCAGCCGCCGGTGGCGACCACCGTGCCGCCGGCCGCGCGTACCGCCGACACCACGGCGGCGGCCGCGGCCACGCCGACCCGCTCCCCGCCGGGGCTGGACACCGCCGGCGGCAGCGGACGCGCCGGCGGCAGCGCCGTCGCCACTCCCCCGCCCGCCACGTACGCCGACGCCTCCGCGACCGCCTCCTGCACCGCCTCGGAGACCAGCGCGCCCCGCGCGAGGGCGAGGCTGGCGGTGGCGGCGAACCGGTCGCCGGCGCCGCAGGTGTCCCCCTCGGCGGTGGTCGGTGCGGAGACCACCAGCGGGGTCGAGCCGGCGTGGCAGAGCAGCGCGCCGTCCCCGCCCAGGGTCACCGCGACCGCGCCGGCCCGCCAGCGCTGCCGCAGCCCCTGCGCGTCCCGGGACGCGGTCGCCAGCCGGGTCGCGCCGGGCGGGGACTTGACCAGTTCCCGCACCTCGGACTCGTTCGGGGTGGCCAGGTGCACCCCCGGCACCGCCGCCGGTCCCCGCGGGTGGGGGTCCCAGACCACCGGCGCCCGGGTCTCGGCGAGGGCCGCCCGCAGCGCGGGCTGCCGGGCCACCCCCCGGCCGTAGTCGCTGACCAGCACGGCGGAGGCCCGGGCGATCACCCGCAGCACCGCGTCGGAGGGTTCACCCGGCGTGCCGGCGGCGCCGCCCCGGTCGTGGCGCAGCAGCACCCGGCCCCGGGCGCGCAGCCGGATCTTCTCCGGTGTGCCGCCGCGCAGGCCGAGGGCGTACACCTGCACCCCGGCGGCGTCGAGCAGCGAACTCAGCCGGGCCCCGCCGGCGTCGTCCGCCAACGCGGTCACCAGCACCACCTCCGCGCCCTGAGCGGCGGCGAAGACCGCCGCCAGTCCGGCACCGCCGGGCCGGTCGACGTGGACGGTCTCGTCCAGCACCGGCACCGGCGAGTCCGGACAGAGCCGGTTCACCACCCCCTCGACGTCGCGGTCCAGCAGGGTGTCGCCGACCACCACCACGGGTCCCGTCACGCTTCCCTCCTCATCACGCGTCGACCTGCTGACCTGCCCCACCGTCGAGCACCACCTCGACCCCGGTCCGCACGGGCGCCCCCGGCCCGGCGAGCGCCGTCGGCAGCGCCTGCTCCACGTACTCGCAGAGCAGGTGGCTGGTGACGAGGTGGAGTTCCTGGACGACCTGGCTGTCGGGTGAGGGGACGGCGAGGGTGTCGTGGCAGAGGTCGGCGAGGGGGTTGGGGGCGGGCCCGGTGAGGGCCCAGCAGCGCAGGCCGGTGTCGCGGCCGGCCTGGGCGGCGGCGAGGAGGTTGGTGCTGGTGCCGCTGGTCGACAGCAGCAGGAGGATGTCGTCCGCGCGGCCGTGGGCGCGCACCTGACGGGCGAAGACCTCGTCGTAGCCGTAGTCGTTGCCGATGGCGGTGAGGGCGGAGGTCTCGGCGTGCAGGGCGATGGCGGACAGCGGTCGGCGGTCGTCACGGAGTTTGCCGACGAGTTCGGCGGTGAGGTGTTGGGCCTCGGCGGCACTGCCACCGTTGCCGGCCACCAGCAGCCGGCCGCCGTCGACCAGCCGACGCGCCAGGGTCTCCCCCCACCCGGCCAGCAGCTCCTCGTACTGCCGGAACGGCAGCAGCGCCGCGGCCAGGTTCGCGAGGTGCGCGTCGAGCGGCGTCGGGGCCGCCGCCATCAGGCCACCACCCGGGTGGGCCGGCGCACCGCCGCCACGTCGCCGTAGACCTCGACCAGCCGCTCGGCGGTGGCCGCCCACGAGTACCTCCGCCGGGCCCGTTCCCGCGCCGCGGCCGCGTACGCGAAGCGGCGGATCCGGTCGTCGAGCAGCCGCTGGATCGCGGTGCCCAGCGCGCGCGGGTCCCGGGCCGGGACGAGGTCGCCGGTGACGCCCTCGACCACGGTGTCCTTGATGCCGCCCACGGCGGTGCCCACCACGGGCACCCCGCACGCCATCGCCTCCAGCGGGGTGAGCCCGAACGGCTCGTACCAGGGGGCGGCCACCAGGACGTCCGCCGAGCGGTACCAGCGCCCCATCTCCTCCCTCGGCACCGCGCCGACCAGCTTCACCCGGTCGGCCACCCCGCAGGTGCCGGCGAGGGCGCGCAGCCGGCGGGCGTACGGGTCGGTCTCCAGCAGGCCGGCGGGCGGCCCGCCGACCACCACGCACTCGGCCCCGGGGACGTACGCCATCGCCCGGACCACCGTCTGGAAGCCCTTCCGCTCGACCAGCCGACCGACGGTGAGGATCCGCGGCCGGCCGTCCTCCTTGTCGGCGGTCGGGCCGAGCGGGGCGAACGTGCCCAGGTTGACCCCGGACGGGACGACCGTCATCCGGGACCGGGGCACGCCCATCCGGACCAGCTCGCCCACCTCGTCCTGGCACTGCGCGATCACCCGGTCGACCGAGCGGCCCAGCTCGCGCTCGTAGCCGATGCGGCGGGCGGGGCTGGTGTCCTGCACGCCCTGGTGCCGGCGCTTCACCACGCCCAGGGCGTGGTACGTCTGCACCACCGGCACCCCGGTCTGCCGGCTGGCGGCCAGCGCGGCGAGGCCGCTCATCCAGAAGTGCGCGTGGATCACCTCGGGCATCCAGTCCCCGCCCCGCCACCGGTCGACCAGCCACCGGCTGAACTCCTTCATGTGCGGCAGCAGCGCGTCCTTGGCGACCGGCTCGGCCGGCCCCGCCGGGACGTGCACGACGTCGTAGCCGTCGGCGCTGCGTACGGTCACGGGCAGGTCCACCGCGTCGCGGCGCGTGTAGACCCGCACGTCGTGTCCGGCGGCCGCGAGCGCGGCGGAGAGCTCGGCGACATGCGTGTTCTGACCGCCGGCGTCCTCGCCGCCCAAAATGGCGAGCGGGCTGGCGTGCTCCGAGATCATCGCGATGCGCATACTTCCTCCTCCAGCAGCCGGTCCCAGTCGGCGAGGAAACGGTCGAGGCCGTAGCGCTCCCGGGCGGCGGCGCGGGCCACGGCCCCCGCCCGGCGCGCCTCCGCCGGCTCCTCGACGAACCGGCGGGCGGCGTCCAGCAGCGTGTCGACCCGGGTGGACAGGGCTCCGGCGCCGGGCGGCACCGCCGTCACCGCCTCGGTGGCGGCCAGCGCGACGACCGGCATCCCGATCGACATCGCCTCGATCAGGCTCAGCCCGAGGGACGTCCACCGGCACAGGTGCAGGTACGCCCGCCGCCGCCCCAGCTCGGCGTGCATCCGGTGCTGGGGCACGTCGTCGTGGCTGGCCAGCCGGTCGGCCGGCAGGCCCAGGTGGTCGGCCAGCCCGGCGACCCTCATCCCGAAGACGTCCAGCGGGGCGATCTCGGCGAACCGGGGCAGCAGGTCGGTGCCGGTGACCCGCCCGCGGCGTACCGGCTCGTTGATCACCACCGCCAACCGCTCCAGCTCGCCGGTGTACTCGGCGGTGGGCGGGACGATGCCGTGGTCGACCACGGTGGTGCGGGTGGCGCCGGTGTCCCAGAACAGCTCGTTGAATGCGGTGACGTGGGCGATGAGCAGGTCGTCCCGGTCGGCCATGGGGTGGCGGCTGTGGGGGACGTCGCCGTCCTTGGGGGTGTTGTGTTCGACGTAGACGGCGGGGATGTCCCGGCCGGGGCGGCGGCCGAGCCACTCGGTGGCGAGGTCGAGTTCCTCGGGGCGTTGGAGGACGACGAGGTCCACGTCGGCGGTGCGCAGGTGGTCGGGGGTGACCTCGACCGCCGTGTCCGGCCAGGGATAGGTGCGGGCGCGGCCGAGGCCGTAGGGGCCCCGGTCGGGCGTGACCGGCACGAGGTAGCGGTGCTTGCCGTGCACGAACGAGGTGGTCCAGGAGCCGTGCACGTGCCACAGCAGGACGTTCATCGGCCGCTCCCGCCGGTGCTGGCCGCCGCCGGCACGCGGTCTCCCGCGCCGCCCCCGTCGGGCGCCGGCAGGCCCGCCGGGGCCACCCCGAGCAGCCGCAGCGCGTCGAGCACCTGCCCGGCCCCGACGCCGCTGAGGCAGGGATGCCCGGGCACGGGACACCGGGCGGCCCGGGTGCCCCGGCAGGGGGCCTCGGCGTCGCCGAGCCGTACGGTCGGCACCCGCCACGGCCCCCACTGCCCGAACGGGACGGTCGGAGCGAAGAGGCTGACCACCGGGACGCCGTGGGCGGCGGCGAGGTGGGCGGGCCCGGTGTTGCCCACCACCACCGCGCCGGCCCGGGCGACGGTGGCGGCCAGCTCGGCGAGCCCGGTCCGCCCGCCGAGGTCGACGGCGTCGTCGCCGGCCACCTGGGCGGTCAGCTCCCGCTCGCCGGGGCCGCCGGTGACCACCACCCGGTAGCCGGCGCCGGTCAGGGTGCGGACGATCCGGGCGGCCAGCTCCGGCGGGCAGCCCCGGGCCTGCGCCGCCGAGCCGGGGTGCAGCACCACGTAGCCCGGCTCGCCGGCCTCGGGCGGGGGCTCCGGCGCCGGGCGCAGGCGCAGGGCCGGTTCGTCGTGGTGGGCGAGGGTGTAGCCGGCGGCGGCGGCGAGGGAGAGGGCGCGCTCGGGTTCGGGTACGCCGGCCGGCACGCGGTGGCGCACGTCGAGCAGAGCGCCGGGGTAGTCGTCGCTGATCGCGCTGATCCGGCCGACCCCGGCCAGCCGGAGCAGCAGGGCCAGGGGCAGGGCGGACTGGTGGAAGCTGGTGAAGATGACCGCCTCGTCGGCGCCGACGGCGGCCAGCCGATCCGTCAACGTCGCCATGTCGGCCGGGTCGACCGGCTCCGGGGTGGGGTCGATCCAGGGCAGCGGGTGTTCGACGATCTCGTCGACGCCGGGCAGCAGTTCCGCGGCGGCCCGCCCCCGGGGCCCGCACAGCATCACCACCCGGCCGGCGGTGGCGGCGACGGCGCGGATGCCGGGGCCGGTGACCAGTACGTCCCCCGCGGAGTCCGACCGCACCACCAGCACCGTCCCGCCCCGCTCCCGCCGGCCGACCGGCGGAACGGTGCCGGCCCCGGTCCGCCGGGCAGGTCGGGTGCCGGCCCGGCCGGGGATGGCCGGGTCGACGGCCGGCTGGCGGTAGGTGGCCGGGTCGAGGGCCGCCTGGCGGCGCAGGATCTCCGCCACCGCCGCCGGCAGGTCCGCCGCGACCTGCGGGGCGGCAGCCACCTCCTGGGGGCGGGTCACCGGCGTGGGCACGAGGATCCCTGCCGCCCCCGCCGCCAACGCCGCCGTCATGTCCCGGCCGATGTCACCCACCAGCACACAGCGCGACGGCACCGTGCCCAACTCCCGGGCCGCGGCGTGCACCAGCCCCGGCGCCGGCTTGCGGCACCCGCACCCGTCACCGTCGTCGTGCGGGCACACCAACCACGCGTCGAACCGTCCCAGCAGTTCCTCGACCCGGGCGTGCACCGCCCGCATCTGCGCTTCGCCGAAACAGCCCCGTGCCAGGCCCGACTGGTTCGTCACCACCGCCAGCTTCAGGCCGGCGGCCCGCAACCGGTCCAGCGCCGCCCGCGCCCCCGGCATCGGCCGCACCTTCTCCGGGTCACCGTTGTACGGCACGTCCTCCACCAACGTGCCGTCCCGGTCCAGCAGCACCGCGTCGAACAGGACGGGCCCGGACGCGGCCCGGTCAGCGCCGGCACAAACCCGGGCTGACCTGCGCTGATCCGGCTCCACCTGGTCCTGTCGCACAGCCGGCGGGTTCCCGGCGCCCCGGGGAGTAAACGTCATCTTCAACGCGCCGCCGCGTCGCCCACGCCGGCGGCGTCGACACGCCGGCCCGGGGTGGCGTTACCCGTCGCCCCGGAGAAGCTAACCCGCGGGCGCTGTTAGGCCGGGCCGCGTCAGGGTATGGGGACGCAGTGGCGATTGTGGAGAAAGTGATCGAAGCTCGTCCGGAGCAGGTCTGGGCGGTGCTGGCCGACGGGTGGACCTACAGCGACTGGGTCGTCGGCACGGCGCACGTCCGGGACGTGGACGACGCCTGGCCCCGGGTCGGCAGCCAACTGCACCACAAGGCCGGGCCCTGGCCGCTCTCCCTCCAGGACTCCTCGACGGTGCTCGCCTGCGAGCCGCCGCGCCGGCTCGTGATCCGCGCCGGGCTCTGGCCGGCGGGTGAGGCGAAAGTGGTCTTCACCCTCGAACCGGTCGGCGACGGCGCGACCCGGGTGCGCATCGGCGAGGACTTCGCCGCCGGCCCGCTGTACTGGGTACGCAACAAGATCAACGACCTCGTGCTGCACCAGCGCAACAGGGAGACGCTGACCCGGCTGACGGACATCGCCAAGCGGCAGAAGGCGGACGGATGACGCAGACCGTGGTGGTGACCGGGGCTAGTGCCGGCGTGGGACGGGCCGTCGCCCGCCGGTACGCCGAGCGCGGCGCCCGGCTCGCGCTGCTCGCCCGGGGCGAGGCCGGCCTGGCCGCCGCCGAGCGGGACTGCCGGGAACTGGGCGCCTCCGAGGTGCACGCCTACCGGGTCGACGTGGCCGACGCCGGCGCGGTGCAGCGGGCCGCCGACGACGTGGCGCACCGGTTCGGCGGGATCGACGTGTGGGTGAACAACGCGATGGTCTCGGTCTTCGCCCCGGCCTGGGAGATCCCCGCCCCGGAGTTCCGCCGGGTCACCGAGGTCAACTACCTCGGCACCGTGCACGGCACCCTCGCGGCGCTGCGCCACATGCGGGCGCGCGGACGGGGCGCGATCGTGCAGGTCGGCTCGGCGCTGGCCTACCGGGGGATCCCGCTTCAGTCGGCGTACTGCGCGAGCAAGCACGCCATCCAGGGCTTCAACGACTCGCTGCGGGCGGAGCTGCTGCACGACTGCCCGGGCGTGAGTCTGTCGATGGTGCAGCTCCCGGCGCTCAACACCCCGCAGTTCTCGTGGGTGCGCACGCGGCTGCCCCGGCATCCGCAGCCGGTGCCCCCGATCTTCGCGCCCGAGGTGGCCGCGAAGGCGATCGTCTGGGCGGCCGACCACGGGCCGCGCGAGCTGAACGTGGGCGGGCCGACCTGGCGGGCCCGGCTCGGCGACATCCTGGCGCCCGGCCTGCTCGACCGGAAGCTCGCCCGTGACGGCTACGACAGCCAGCAGACCGGGACGCCCGTCGACCCGGCCACCTGGCGGGACAACCTGGACCGCCCCGGCGACGACGAGCGGGACCGCGGCGTGGAGGGCGTCTTCACGGACCGGGCCCGCACCCGCTCGGCCGCCCTCTGGGTCGGTACGCACAAGCCGGCCGTCTCCGTCTCCGTCGTCCTCGCCGGCCTGGCCCTGACCGTCACCGCCCTCAGCCGCCGCCTCCGCTGATCCACGGACCACCGCTCAGGCCCGTCCTCGCCCCCACCAGGGGCGGATGACCGGCGGAACGGGGTGCCTTTTCGACCCGGATGTGGCAACTGGCTACGCTCTCAGGGAGTCCTGTCCGCCGACCGAGGATGTCCGACATGATCGAACCCGTGCAGCTGCCCGCGCCCTGGCGGGACGCACGCCTGACCGTCGTGGTTCCCACCTACAACGAGGCGGGCAACCTCCCGGTGCTGGTCGAGCGGCTCCTGGCCCTGCCGCTGCCGGGCCTGAAGATCCTCGTCGCCGACGACAACTCCCCCGACGGCACGGGCGAGGTGGCGGACAAGTTGGCCATCGAGCATCCCGACCGGATCGAGGTCGTGCACCGCGCCGGCAAGGAGGGCCTCGGCCGGGCGTACGTGGACGGGATCGGGCGCGCGCTGGACGGCGGCGCGGAGTACGTGGCGCAGATGGACGCCGACCTGTCGCACCCGCCGGAGGCGCTGCCGGGCATGCTCGGCGCGCTGCTCTCCACCCAGGCGGGCGTGGTCATCGGATCCCGGTACGTGCCGGGCGGCGAACTCGACGAGAACTGGCCGTTCTACCGGCGGGCGCTCAGCGGCTGGGCCAACCTCTACGTGCACACCCTGCTGCGGGTCCGGATCCGCGACCTCACCGCCGGCTTCAAGATCTGGCGGGCGGACGCGCTGCGCGACATCGGCCTGGAGCGCGTGCAGTCCAACGGCTACAGCTTCCAGGTGGAGATGCACTACCTGGCCACCAAGCTGGGGCACACCATCCTGGAGGTGCCGATCCGCTTCGAGGAGCGGCGCGACGGCGCGTCCAAGATGACCACCGCCACCAAGATCGAGAGCGCGCTGATGCCGTTCAAGCTGCGCACCAAGCACCGCAACGTCGAACGCTGAGGCGCCGGGGACGGCGGGCGCCAGCCGCCGGGCGCCGGGCGCGGAGCCGCCCCGCGCCGACGGCATGGGACGCGGGGCGACCGGCGTCGCCTCGGTGCGGTGCGGCGCGGTGCGGTGCGGTGCGGCGCGGCGCGGTGCGTCAGCCGATCCACCCCGCCGCACGCCATCCACTCACCCATCGCCATCACGGATTGTCACGTCACGCTCCGTGACAGCCGACCCCGAGCCGCCGGAGTGCCGATTTGGCGCTTTGCTCTGCACCCACCCACGCACCACCACCTTGACCTGCCCTGATCCGACGGCGGTCCGGGAAGCACCGGCCGCACGTCGTTACCGACGGTTGCCGGTGCGTATCCGGGTGCAGAGCAAAGGCGAATCGGAGGTGGTCCGGCGGGCGCACGGGCCGTCACTCTCGGTAGGCCCGAGCGCGCGAAACCGCCGCGCCACCGCCCGGCCCGCGGGTGCGGCCAGAAACCTCGGGTGCGGCCAGGAGTCCCGGGTGCGCTCGGCGACGCCGGACGCGCGTGGGTGGCGCGGTCGGGTCAGCGGTAGATCGCGCGGTGCGCCGCGTCGATCGTGGCGGCGTACACCGGACCGGTGAGTGCGCGGTCGCGGGCCAGGGCGGCGCGGGCGGCGTTCGCGCCGGGGGCGCCGTGCACCCCGCCGCCCGGATGCGCCGACGCACTCGCCAGGAACAACCGGTCCACCGGGGTGTCCGCGCGGCCGAGGCCGGGAATCGGGCGCAGGAAGAGCTGCTGGTACGCGGCGGAGGTGCCGCCGCCGACCGCCCCGCCGACCAGGTTCGGGTCGCCTGCCTCCAGGTCGGCCGGCCCGGCCACGTGCCGTCCCACGATCAGGCTGCGGAAACCGGGCGCGGCCTCCTCCAGCACCCGCTCCATCCGGTCGACGTGGTCGGTTATCTCCTCGGCCCGCCAGTGCCGGCGGAACGGCAGGTGGGTGTACGACCAGAGCGACTCGGTGCCCGGCGGCGAGTGGCTGGGGTCGGCCACCGACATCTGCCCGACCAGCAGGAACGGGTCGCGCGGGACCTCCGAGCGGGCCAGTGCGGCCGCGTAGCCGGTCAGCCCGTTCAGGTCCGCCCCGAGGTGCACGGTGCCGGCGGTGGCCACCGCGCGGTCGGTCCACGGCACGGGCGCGGACAGGGCCCAGTCCACCTTCAGCGTCGAGCCGTCCCACCGGAAGTGCGCCAGGTCCTCCACCAGCCGGGGCGGCAGCGCCGCCGCACCGACCAGGTCCAGGTAGAGCGCGGGGGCGGGAACGTCGGCCAGCACGGCCCGGCGGGCCCGCCACAGGGCGCCACCGACGGTGCGCACGCCCATCGCCCGGCCCCGGGCGGTCAGCACCCGATCGACCCGGGCGCCGTAGAGGATGCGGCCGCCGTGCGCGGTCAGCCGGGCCACCAGCGCATCGGTGATCTTCTGCGCGCCGCCTTCGGGCACCGGCCAGCCGACCTGCTGGCCGAGCATGGCGAGCAGCCAGCCGTACACGCCCGAGCCGGCCTCCTCCGGCGACAGGTCGGTGTGCAGGGCACAACCGGCCAGCAGCGCGCGGCCCCCCTCCCCGTCGAAGAGCTCGTCACTGAGCTTGCGGACCGGCACCACCAGCCGCCGGGCCAGCCGCAGCGCGCCGGAGACCCGCAGCCGGCGCAGCAGGGCCAGGCCGCCGCGCACCGGCGGGAACGGCCTGGTGATGGTGTCCAGCATCGGCTCGGCGACCTGCCGCCAGTCGTCGTACGCGTGCAGCCAGCGCTTGCCGTCGCCGGGCGCGAACGCCTCGAGCGAGGCCGCGGTGGCCTCCGGGTCGCGGTTGAGCACGGCCGCCCGACCGTCGGGCAGCAGGTGCGCCAGCACGTCCGGCGAGTGCCGCCAGCGCAGGCCGTACCGGTCGAGCCCCAGCCCGCGCAGCACCGGCGAGGCGTAGCCGAGGGGGTAGAAGGAGCTGTAGAGGTCGCTGAGGTAGCCGGGGGCGGTCACCTCCGCGGAGCGCACCGCCCCGCCGGGCGCGGCGGTGGCCTCCAGCACCAGGACGTCCCAGCCGGCGTCCGCCAGCAGGTTGGCGGCGACCAGACCGTTGTGACCGGCCCCGACGACGACGGCGTCCGCGCTCTCCACGCCGGGCGAACTCATCCGGTCCGCCTACCCTGGCGGCAACCGGGCGAAACGCGTTTGCCGCGTCGGGGCACGGGGATCCACCGCCGCATGTACACGGTTGCGCAGCTCATAGGTGGAGTGTGGGGCGCGGGCGGC
Organism: Micromonospora sp. NPDC047465; assembly: GCF_040643125.1. Classification (NCBI taxonomy): domain Bacteria; kingdom Bacillati; phylum Actinomycetota; class Actinomycetes; order Micromonosporales; family Micromonosporaceae; genus Micromonospora; species Micromonospora sp. NPDC047465. Next base: position 245,294 of record NZ_JBEYTP010000003.1, on the reverse strand, counting down.
GAGGGGGGCGAGCTGGTCGTACGCGATCCGGCCGACGGCTCCCCGGTCAGCTCCGTGCCGGTGGCGACGGCGGACGAGGTCGGCAAGGCGGTGGAGGCGGCGCGCGGCGTCGCGGCGGAGTGGGCGGGGACCGCCTCCGCCGAGCGCGTGGCGGCCCTGCACCGGGCGGCGGACGCGGTGGCGGCGGTCGCCGACGAGCTGGCCCGCGCGACGACGGCCGAGATGGGCAAGCCCCTCGCGGAAGCGCGGGGCGGCGTGGAGGCGGGCATCGGCACGCTGCGACAGTACGCGGAGCTCGCCCCGCTGCGCGGCGGGCGGACCCTGCACGGCGGCACGCACGCCCTCGACTTCATGGTGCCGCAGCCGCGCGGGGTGGTCGCCGCGATCACCCCGTGGAACGACCCGGTGGCGGTCTCGTGCGGGCTGCTCGGCGCCGCCCTGGTCACCGGCAACGTGGTGCTCTACAAGCCGAGCGAGCGCACCCCGGCGACCGGCTGGCTGCTGGCGAAGGCGCTGGACTCCGCGCTGCCGCCCGGGGTGCTGTCGCTGCTGACCGGCGGCCCGGAGGTCGGGGCGGCGCTGGCCGCGCAGGAGGTCGACGTGGTCGCGCACGTCGGCTCCACCGCCACCGGGCGCGCCGTCGCGGCGGCGGCGGCGCGGACCGGCGCCAAGGTGGTGTTGGAGAACGGCGGCAGCGACCCGCTGGTCGTGGACGGCGACGTCGACCCGGTGTGGGCGGCCGGGCAGGCGGCGACGGGCGCGTTCGCCAACGCGGGGCAGATCTGCGTGGCGGTGGAGCGGATCTACGCGCACCGGGACGTCGCCGAGGACCTTACGGGGTCCCTCGTGGAGCGGGCGGAGCGGCTGCGGGTCGGCCCGGGCGCGGACCCGGCGACCGAGCTGGGGCCGCTGGTGGACCGGCGGCACCGCGACCACGTGCACGGGCAGGTGACCGCGGCGGTGGCGGAGGGGGCCCGGATCCGCACCGGCGGGACGCTGCCCGAGGGCCCGGGGGCCTTCTACCCGGCGACGGTGGTCACCGACTGCCGGCACGACATGACGCTGGTACGCGAGGAGACGTTCGGGCCGGTCGCCGCGATCGTCGTGGTCGACTCGTTCTCCGAGGCGCTGCGGTGCGCCGCCGACTCCCCGTACGGGCTGTCCGCCACGGTGCTGACCGGTTCGATGAGCCACGCCCAGCGCGCCTGGCGGGAGTTGCCGGTGGGCACCGTGAAGATCAACGCGGTGTTCGGCGGGGCGCCGGGCGGTGCCGCGCATCCGCGCCGGGGCAGCGGCCAGGGCTTCGGGTACGGCCCGGAGCTGCTGGACGAGTTCACCGCCACCAAGGCGGTGCACATCGAGGCGCCCGGCGGCGGCCACTGGTGAGCACGCGCACGCAGGGGCTGCCCGCGGTCGGGCAGCCCCTGCGTCGTACGCGATGGTGGCCTCAGCGGCCGCGGGCCTTCGCGGTCTGCCGGTTGTTCGCCTTCTCGATGGCCTTGACCAGTTCGGGCTTGGTCATGCTCGACCGGCCGGGGACGTCCAGCTTGCGGGCCACCTTCATCAGGTGGTCCTTGGTGGCGTTGGCGTCCACCCCGCCGGCGGTGGGCGCCCGGCGCTCCGGTCCGCCGCCGGCCGCCTGGCGGTCGCTCGGGCCCTTGCGGCCCTTGGGCTCCCAGTGGTCGCCCACCTTCTCGTACCGGTGCTTCACTGCGGCGAAGGCGGTGCGGTGCGCCCGCTCCCCCTCGCCGTACGTCTCCACGGCCGAGTCGTGCGTCTTCTCCCAGGTGCGCTGCGCCTTCTCCGGGGAGCGTCGCAGCGTGCTGGGCAGTACCTCGCGCCCGGGCATCTCGTCCTCCTCCGCGTCGATGGGTTCTGGTTTGACCGTTCCCCCACCGCCGGTCGGCAAACCGGGCGGCCGGGTTTGTCGTTTTCCGGCCGGGGGTACCGGCGGGGCCAGGCTGAGCCGGAGGCACCCGGGCGTCCGGCGGCCGGGGCGCAGGGAGCGGGCCATGACGACGACGGAGCCCGGCACGGCGCGCACCAGGGAGCAGCGGCCGCGGATCCCCCGCAGGGTGCGGCAGTTGAGCTGGCGGACCTGGCGCGGGGTGCTGGTGCGCAGCGCGCGGAACTTCGTCAAGGACAACTGCGCGGACTGGGCCGCCGCGCTGACCTACTACGGCGTGCTCGCGCTGTTCCCGTCCACCATCGTGGTGGTCGCCCTGGTCGGGCTGGTGTCCAACGGAGAGCAGACCGTGGACACGGTGCTCGACCTGGCCCGGGACATGGGCGCCGGCTCGGTGGTGGCCAACGAGGGCTTCGTCTCGGTGGTCCGGGGCGTGGTCGACCAGAACGACTCGGCCAGCGTGCTGCTGAGCTTCGGTCTGCTGGGCGCGCTCTGGTCGGCGTCCGGCTTCATCGGGGCGTTCACCCGGGCCTCCAACGCCGTCTACGGCGTGGCGGAGGGGCGGCCGGTGTGGAAGCTGCGGCCCATGCAGATCGGGCTCGCGGCGGTCTCGCTGGTGCTGCTCGCCGTCGTCGCCACCGGCCTGATCGTCAGCGGCCCGGTCACCGACGCCGTGGGCGACCTGCTGAACGTCGGCGGGCTGGCGCGCACCGCCTGGAGCGTCGCCAAGTGGCCGGTGCTGGCCATGGTCATGATGGTGCTGCTGAGCCTGCTGTTCTGGATCGCGCCGAACGTCCGGCAGCCGCGGTTCCGCTGGCTCACCCCGGGCGGGGCGGTCGCCCTGGTGTCCTGGGTCGTCGCCTCCTTCGGCTTCGGCCTCTACGTGGCCAACTTCGGCTCGTACGACGCCACCTACGGCAGCCTCGGTGCCGTGATCGCGTTCCTGGTCTGGCTCTACCTGTCCAACTCGGCGCTGATGCTCGGCGTGCAGATCAACGCCGAGTTGCAGCGGGGTCGCGTGCTCCAGGCCGGCGAGCCGGACCCGGACGAGCCGGTCCTGCCCCCGAAGACGCCCGCCGACGCGTGACCGCTGCCGGTTTACCGCCGGTGCCACCGGGTAGCGCAGAAGGCATGGAACGTGGCAGCAGCAAGCACGGACCGAGGGTCGACGAGCAGATGAGCCGGGAGGTCAGCGGCCTCGTGCAGGGGCCGGGGACCGGCGGCTCGCGGGTCGACGAGTCCCGTGTGCCGGAGCCGGCCGGTGAGGACCAGCCGGAGCCGACAACGGCCCCGGCCGGCGAGTTGCGTACGGGCGCGCCCAAGGGGATGAGTTCCCAGGACGTCGAACGGCGCAGCCGGCTCGGACGGTTCATCACGATGGCCGCCCTGCCCGGCGACCGGGAGGCACTGATCGCCAACGCGCGGGACAACGACGCGCCGGCGGACATCCTCGCGGAACTGGAGCGGCTGCCCGAAGGCACCCGTTACCAGACGGTCTCCGAGGTGTGGGCGGCGCTCGGCCACAAGAACGAGACGACCCGCTGGTGACCGGATCCCCGCACGATCCGGCCCGACACCGGCGGACGAAGGAGGATGCCTGATGAGTGGCGTTACCGAACACGTGGACGTCTCCGTCCCGGTGCGCACCGCGTACGACCAGTGGACCCAGTTCGAGGAGTTCCCCCACTTCATGGAGGGGGTGCAGGAGGTCCGGCAACTGTCGGACACGATGACCCACTGGACCGTCGAGATCGCCGGGGTGAAGCGCGAGTTCGACGCCGAGATCACCGAGCAGCTCCCGGACGAACGGGTCGCCTGGCGCTCGACCGACGGCACGAAGCAGGCCGGAGTGGTGACCTTCCACCGGCTGGACCCGGACACCACCCGGGTCACCCTGCAGCTCGAGTTCGAGCCGCACGGCGTGGTCGAGCAGGCCGGTGACAAACTGGGCATCGTCGACCGGCGCGCCAAGGGCGACCTCGATCGGTTCAAGCAGTTCATCGAGCGGCGCGGTCAGGAGACCGGCGCCTGGCGCGGCAGGGTCGACCGGCCGCAGCCCTGATCCCCCGCCCCCGGGCAACGACTCCGATGGCCGCCGGCTCCCCCGGCGGCCATCGCCGTTTGCGGGGAGCGGGCCCGGGTACCGCGATGGGTATGACGGACGAGAACACGGTGTGGCGCGACGAGGAACGGATTCCCCTACAGGAACTGGACAAGGCCGTCGCGCGGTCGACCCTGGACGGCCAAACCGACGACGCGACGGGCAACGACGCCGGCGAGGAGGCCGCGTTCGGGCACGGGCCGGAGGCGGTGGACCGCGGCGGGCAGGCCGCCGGGGCGGGCCGCGAGCCGACCGACCCGCAGCGCGCCTACCGCCCCTCCACGACCGGACGGACCGGCCCCGACACGATGTGAGCCGCGACCGGCGCGGGCGAGCGACCCGGCCGCCTGCGCCGGCCGCAGCTCAGCGGGCCGCCCGGCACCGGCGCGCAGCATCGATTCAAGGGGTGCGACGCCTCCGGCGGTCAGCGCCTTCGGCCTGGGCGGGCGCCGGTCCCGTTCAGCGGGTCGCCGGCGCCGGCCGGCCGGCGCCTCCGGCCCGGTGGCGGTCGTGCTGCCGGCGGGCGCCCGCCGCGTGCAGCGCGATCAGCGCCAGCGCGAGCACGACCAGCGCCGGCCCGAGCAGCTCGACCGAGGTGTTGCCGAGCAGCACCCCGATCCCCGCCGGGACGAGCGCCCCACCCAGCCCGGCGGCGCCGATCTGGAGCCCGATGGTCCGGTCCGCGTGCGCGGCGCCCACCCGGTCGACGGTGGTGAGGGTGAGCAGCGGGAAGACCGGGGCGGCGGCGAACCCGACGACGAACAGCCCGGCCACGGCCAGCCAGGCCGGGGCCGGGGCCGCGATCAGGGCCGCGCCGACGGCCATCCCGACCAGGCTGCCCCGCAGCACCACCCCCGCGCCCAGCCGCTCGGCCACCACGCCCTGCACCACCCGCCCGACGAACAGGCTCGCCCAGTAGCCCGAGACGCAGATGCCGGCCACCGCCGCGCCGAGGCCGCGGCCCTCGGTGAGCAGCAGGAACGCCCAGAGCCCCGCGGCCACTTCGATCGCCACGTAGACGGCGAAGGCCAGCGCGCCGATCCAGACCGCCGGCAGCCGCAGCGTCTCGCGTACCGGCGTGACGGTCGGCGGGGCGACGGGCGCCGCGCCGGCCGGGGGCCCGGCGGGCTCGCGGGCCGGGGCCCGGTCCCGCCAGGCCCGGACGGTCAGCGCGAACGCGGCGGCCAGGACGAGCTGGGCCGTCGCCACGAGGCCGTACCCCCAGCGCCAGGCCAGCCCCGCGCTGAGCGCCCCGGTCATGATCAGCGGTCCGAGCGCCACCCCGAGGCCGAAGAAGGCGTGCATCCAGTTCATGTGGCGCGGACCGAAGGCGCCGGCGGCGTACGCGTTGAGCCCGGAGTCGATCGCGCCGGAGCCCAGACCGAGCACCAGGGCGCAGCCCACCATCAGGGCGATGCCGGGCGTCAGCGCGTAGCCGGTGAGCGCGAGGCTGGCCAGCAGGGTGCTGCCGGCGAGCAGCCAGCCGACCCCGAGCCGGGCCAGCGTGAAGCCCGCCAGCACGCTGGAGGTGAGGTAGCCGGCGGTCCCGGCGGTGAGCACCAGGCCGACGGCCTCGGTGGGCACGCCGAAGTCGGCCCGGATCGAGGGCCAGCCCACCCCGATCAGCCCGTCGGGCAGGCCGAGGCTGACGAAGGCGAGGTAGGCCAGCAGGAGCAGCGAGGCGCGGGGCGGGACAGTGGACACGGACGACCATCCTGCCTCGTGTCACCGGCGCCGCGATTGGGCCTCCCCCGCAGGGACAAAAAGTGCGGTCCGGACGGGTGGAGAAACGGACAGCTCATCCAGAATCGGCCGTTCGGCTGACGGCAACCCCTGGGTCGCGCGCAAGACTTTCGGGATGCAACAGGGCTCCGGCTTCCTCTCCACGCGTCAGCGCCGCCTGGCGTGGCTCGGCTTTCTCCTCGCCGCGCTCCAGGCTCCCGTCTCCGCCAAGCTGGTCTCGGACGACTCCTGGTTGTTCAGCCTCTGCGTGGCGCTGATGGTGGCGACCGTGATCATCGCCGACGACGCGGCCCGCCGCCGCCCGGCCGACGCGCGCTCGACGGAGTAGCTGTAGCGCCGCGGCGCACGGCAGCGCACGTCGGACGCCCCCCACGAGCCAAGGATGTCATCACGTCCGCGGTGGCCGCGGACATCGCGGCCCTCGCCGCGCGGGATCAGCCCGGCTTGACCGCGATCGCGCCGTCGACGGTACGCAGGATCAGGCGCAGCGTCTCGTGCCGGGAGGCGCCGGTCTCGGCGACGTAGGCCCAACCGGCGTACAGCTGGGACCAGACCAGGCTCTGCACCCAGTCCGCCGGCAGCTCTGGGTCGATGGTCCCGTCGCGGTGGCCGCGCTCGACCATCGCGGCGAACTCCGGATCGCAGCCGGCCGGCCCCTCGGTGGTCGGGGCGGCGGCGAGGCCCGGCTCGGTGAAGATCAGCGAGAGCAGGCTGCCGAGGTCGAAGTACTCCTGGCAGAGCCGGCGCACGGCCGACGCCCCGCTGCCCTCGGCCATCCGCGCCTGGGCGGTCGCGCGGGCCAGCCGGGCACCGGCCTCGGTGCCGACGGCGGCGAGCAGGTCGGCGCGCTCGGCGAAGTAGCGGTGCAGCGTCGTACGCCCCACGTCGGCGGCGGCGGCGATGTCGCCGAGGGAGGCGGCGGGGTTGCGCCCCAGCACCTCGATCGCCGCGCCGACGATGGCCTGGCGGGTCCGGGCCCGGCTGCCGGACACCTGCGTATCGGTCACGCGGCGAGGATAGCAATACGTCGTTTCGGTATAGCGCTTGACTGGATTGGAACATCACTGTTCCATTCAGGGCATGACATCCTCCGCGCCGGCGCCATCCCGGTTACGTACGCTCGCGTCGTTCCTCGCCCCGCACAGGCGGACGATGGCCCTCGGGCTCGTGTTGGGGCTCGCCGCGAACGCGGCCGGGCTCGCGACGCCGATGGTCACCAAGTGGGTCCTGGACACACTGGGCGCCGGCGGGTCGATGGCCCGCCCGATCTGCCTGCTGCTGGCGCTCGTCGTCGTCGGCGCGGCCATCTCGCTGTGGCAGTGGCGGCTGCTCGGGACGCTGGCCGAGCACATCGTGCTCGACGCCCGGGCCGCGATCGTCCGGCACTACTTCCGGGCCCGCGTCGGCGACCTGCAACGCCGACCCCCCGGCGAACTGGTCACCCGGGCCACCTCCGACACGCAGCTGCTGCGCGAGGCGTCCGGCAGCATCGTCAGCCTGGTCAACGCCGGCATCGCCCTGGTCGGCACGCTGGTGCTGATGGGCGTGCTCGACCTGTTCCTGCTGGGCTGCACCATCGTGGCCGTGCTGGTCGTCGCGGCGGTCATGGGCGCGCTCATGCCCCGCATCGCGGCGGCGCAGGCCGCAGCGCAGGAGTCGATGGGCACGCTCGGCGGCACGCTGGAGGGGGCGCTGCGCGCGATCCGGACGGTCAAGGCCAGCCGGGCCGAGTCCCGGTTGACCGAGCGGATCGTCGCCGACGCACGGCAGGCGGCGGCGCACAGCGTACGGGCGGCGCGGGTGACCGCGTCGGTCTGGACCATCGCCTGGACGGGGATCCAGCTCGCGGTGATCGCGATCCTGGGCATCGGCGCCTGGCGGGCCCAGCGTGACCTGCTGGAGATCTCCAGCCTGATCGCGTTCCTGCTGTACACGTTCCAGCTCATGGGGCCGATCACCGAGCTGACCCAGAACACCACGGCGTTGCAGGCCGGAATCGCCGCGGCGGGGCGGATCCGCGAGGTCGAGACCATCCCGGCCGAGCCCGCGGGCCCGGTGCCCGCCCCGGCGGAACGCCCGGGCATGCCCGACGCGGAGCAGCCGGTGCTGGTGTTCCGTGGTGTCACCGCCCGGTACGGGCCGGACGCGCCCGCCGCGGTGCACGACATCGACCTGACCATCCCCCGGCGGGGGCACACCGCGATCGTGGGGCCGTCGGGGGCCGGCAAGACCACGCTCTTCTCGCTGATCCTGCGTTTCCTGGAGCCCGAGCGGGGGCAACTGCTCCTCGACGGCCGCCCGTACGCGGCCCACGGACACGACGAGGTGCGGGCCCGGCTCGCGTACGTCGAGCAGGAGACCCCCGTGGTGCCCGGCAGCATCCGCGACAACCTGCGCTTCACCCACCCGGACGCCACGGACGACGAGATCCGGGCGGTTCTTCGCGCCGTCCGGCTCGACGACAAGGTCGATTCACTGCCGGACGGACTGGACACGTCGCTGTCGTCGACGGAGGTGTCCGGCGGGCAGCGCCAGCGCATCGCCCTGGCGCGGGCCATGCTGCGCACCCCCGACGTGCTGCTGCTCGACGAGGCGACCGCGCAGGTCGACGGGCTGACCGAGGCGGCGTTGCAGGAGTGCGTCCGGCAGCGCGCGGCGGCCGGGGCCGTGGTGACCATCGCGCACCGGCTCTCCACCGTGCTCGACGCCGACCGGATCGTGGTGATGGAGCACGGCCGGATCCGGGCCCAGGGCACCCACTCCGAGCTGCTGGCCGGCGACGACCTCTACCGCCGGCTGGTCGTGGCGCTGCGCATCGCGGCCGAGGCGCGCTCCGGCAGAGCGCTAGCGCTCTGCCGGAGCGCGCCTCGCGGCCGGGGCGGCCCCCTGGGCGCCCGTGCGGTGCCGCTTCCGGCGCGCCTCGTGACCGGAGGACGGCCGCTAGCCCGCTCCGCCGGGGCGCGCCTCATGGCCGGGGTGGCCCCGGCTCCGCCGCCGCTCCTTCATCTCCGCCTCGTAGAGGTGCCGGCGACCGTCGACCAGCTCCTCGCGGGCCGCCCGGTCCAGGTCGCGGAAGAGGGCGTAGTACCCGTCGTCGAAGTCCTCGACGATCTGGAACGTCCAGCGGCCGGCGATCACGTTGCGGCCCAGCAGCTCGGTGTCGATGCGCTCGGCGATGTGCGGGTGTCCGGCGGCACGGAACATCTCCACGGCGTCGTCGAGCATGAGGTCGGCGTGCCCGACGAGCTGGTGCAGCGAGTAGAGGTGGCCGCGGACCCGCTCGACGCACTCCAGCGCCTCGCTGAGCTTGCCGAGCGCGGCCACCGTCTCGTCGCTGACCCCGGCCGGCCGGCGGTGCCGTTCGTCCGGTCCGTCCACGTGCTGTCCCATCCGTTCCTCCACGGTGTCGGCTGCGCCCGTCCGGGCGGTTCTCCTCCTGCCCCGCCCGCGCCGGGTCAATCCCGGTGCGCCGGGTTGACCGATCGGTGGAGGACCAAAAACCCGCCGAGTGGCCGAGGTCGACCGGGGAATCGGCCGGATAGCCTCGTTTCCCATGCGTGTGCCGTTCAACCGGGTCGAGGCCCGTTCCGCCGCCGGCTCGGCGCGAGCCACCCTGGCCCTCCTGTCCGCCTCGGTCGGCGTCGAGGGGCTGGCCGCCGCCGCGGCGCGGCCGGGACTGCTCGCCCTGGTCGACCAGCACGCCGCGGCGGTGCGGGAGAGCCTGGACGGCGACCGGCGGTCGCTGAGCGCCGCCGCGCTCGCGGGCTACGCGGAGGGCGTACGCGCGGCCGCGCTGGAGCACGGCTGGGAGCCGGCGGCGGCGCCGGTGGACTGGTCCGAGCCGGACTGGCTGCTCACGCGGCTGCTGGCGGTCTGCGCGCTGGCCCGCTCGCTGGGCACCCCGGCGCCGGGTCCGCTTCCCCGCGTCTGAGCGGGCCGACCGCGTCCGCCGGCACGCCGGAGGGGCGCCCGCCACGTTCGCGGACACCCCTCCCGACTGGCCGTCACCGGCTCGGTCAGCGGCGGAACTGCTGGGTCTCCTCGCCCACGTTCTCCGACTGGTAGGTGCCGCGCCCGCCGGCCATCGTCGACTCCTGCGGCATGACCTGGGTGCGCTCGGCCGCCGCCCGGTCGGCCATCTGCCGGCCGACGTCGGTCTGGCCGGCCTCCCGGGCCCGGCGGTGCTCCTGCATCGCCCGCGACTCCTCGGCCATCCGGTTCAGCCAGCCGTCCCAGCGGTTCTGCATCGGCTTCACCAGACCGCCGCCGACGCCGACGATCAGGATGCCGGCCACCGTGGCGAGCACCGCGATCAGCACCGGTGTGGTCACCGTGGTGGCGATGCCCACCTGGTTCAGCGCGGCGATCACACCCAGCGCGAGGATGAAGATCGCCGTCAGGTCGGCCAGGATCTTGCCGTACGCGAGCCCGCCCAGCGCCCCGGTGACCAGATCCCGGACGGCGTTGGCGATCGCGGCGGCCACGACGACGATGATGATCGCCACGAAGGCGCGTGGCAGCCAGGCGACCACGCCGCGGATCAGGTCACTGATCGCGTTGGGTCCCCAGACCCCGAAGGCGAACTGCAGGGTGAACAGCAGCACGGCGTAGTAGGCGAGTCTCGCCAGGATGTCGCTGGCGTCGTACTTCGTGCGTTCCAGCGCGCGCTTGATGCCGCCCCGTTCGACCGCTTTGTCGAAATTCACCCGTTCCAGCGCCGCGTCGACGATTTTCAGCACGGCTCTGGCGATGAGCCATCCGACCACGAGGATCGCGATGAACGCGACGGCCCGCGGTATGAACAGCAGCACCGACCTCCACATGTCGGCCACGGCGTCGCCGATGTCGACCTGCCTGACCGCGAGGGTTTCCGGCATGATGTCCCTCCTGTCGCATGGACTGCGTCGGGCGCATACCCGGTCGCCGACGCGGCACGCCGTGCCGGTCCCCGTCTTTTTCCCGACATGTCATCGCAGAACCGGCCCAACCTGGCCGAACATTCGCCGTGGACGACGCGCGGGACATGATCGGGAACGGGTGCCGGTTGGTCCGGTTAGGCTGCGGTCATGCCAGGAACGGTCGGACGGGTCCCCAACCCACCAGCCCCGGTGTCGGGGGCGCCCTCCGCCTCGGGCGCGGCGGCCGCCGTCCTCGGCCACGACTGGGCCGGCACCCCCCTCGGCCCGTGGCACTCGTGGGACCCGGCGGTCCGCGCGACGACCGAGGTCGTCCTCGCCTCGCCCGTGCCGATGGCCCTCACCCTGGGCGCCGACCACCTGCTGCTCTACAACGACGGGTACGCGGAGCTGATCGGCGACCGGCACCCGGGGGCGGTGGGCCGGCCGGCCGGCGAGGTGTTCCCGGAGGTCTGGCCGATGCCCGGGGTCGGCGACGCCGTCGAGCGCGCCTACCGCTCGGGCGAGCCGTTCCTGGAGAAGGAGTCCACCCTTCCCCTGCGCCGGCGTACCGGCCCGGTCGAGCAGCGGGTCTTCACCCGGGGCCACTCCCCGGTGCGGGACAGCGCCGGGCGGATCGTCGGTGTGCTGACCGTGGCCGCGGAGACCGCCCAGGTCACCCAGCAGTTGCAGAGCCTCAGCGACTTCGCCGCCGCGCTCGCCGGCACCCTCACCCTGGACGACGTGGCCCGGGTGACGCTGCGCTACGCGATCACCTCGTTCGACGCCGACCGGGTCTCGTTCGCGGTGGACGAGGGCGGCGGCGGGTGGCGGATGGTCCGGCGCGTACGCGGTGAGCTGATGGACGAGGCCGACGAGCGGCTCCCCCCGCTGTGGCGGCGCATCCCGCCGGACTGGGAGGGCCCGGTCGCGTCGGCCGCCCGCACCGGCGTGCCGCTCTTCGTCGACGACGGCCAGCCGCTGCGGGAGATCGCGGTGGACCGGCACGACCAGAAGATCCGGGCGCTGGCCGCGGTGCCGCTGCGGGCGTCGGTGGTGCGCGGCGGGCTGGCCGTCGGCTACCAGGCCCCGCACGTCTGGTCGGCCGCCCAGCGGGCCCTGCTGGCCGCGTCCGCCGAGCTGGTCGGCCAGGCCGCCGAGCGGGCCCGCCGGTTCGAGACGCAGCACGGCACCGCCCAGCTCCTGCAGCGCAGCATGCTGCCCGAGCACCTGCCGGACCTGCCCCGGATGCGGATCGCCGCCCGCTACGACCCGGGCGTCGACGGCAACGCCGCCGGCGGGGACTTCTACGACGCGTTCCTGCTGCCGACGGGTGGCCTGGGCGTCGTGCTCGGCGACGTCGCCGGCCACGACGTGCAGGCCGCGGCCCGGATGGGGCAGGTCCGGGCCGCGCTGCGCGCGCTGGCGCTGACCGACCCGCGCCCGGACGCCGTGCTGGCCGGGCTCGACCGGTTGGTCACCAGCCTGGGCGCCGAGGGCGACACGCACGAGCTCTTCGTGACCGTGGTCTTCGGGGTGGTCGACGCCGAGCGGCAGCAGCTCACCCTGGCCAGCGCCGGCCACCCCGCCCCGCTGATCCGTCGGTGCGCCCCGGACGGCGGGCCGTTCGCCGAGTACGTCAACGTGCCCGCCGGCGCCCCGCTGGGCCTGGGCTGCCGGCCGCCCACCGCGACGGTCCGGTTCGCCCCCGGCGACACGCTGCTGCTGTTCAGCGACGGCGTGGTGGAGCGGCGCTGGCAGGGGCTGACGGCGGGCCTGGACGCCCTGGCCGAGGCGGTGGCCGGGGCGGGCAGCGGCGACCCCCGCGCGCTGTGCGCGGTGGCGACCGCGGCGGTGCCCGGCGCCACCGAGGACGACGTCGCGGTGCTGGCGGTGGAGCACGCGCTGCGGCCGAGCCGGTCGACGAGCATGGAGGTGCCGGCCGAGCCGACCGCGCCGAGCCGGGTGCGGCACTGGATGACCGGGCAGCTCACGGAGTGGCAGGTGCCGGAGTCGATCATCGGCGCGGCGGTGCTCTGCACCAGCGAGCTGACCACCAACGCGCTGCTGCACGCGGGCACCGCCGCCCGCGTGGAGATCGACCTGAGCCCGGAGCGGCTGCTGGTGTCGGTCGCCGACTCGGGCACCCGGGGCACGGTCACCCGGGCGCAGACCGACACGCTCAGCAGCCGGGGCCGGGGGCTCGGGCTGATCGAGGAGCTGAGCGACGCGTGGGGGACGGACCCGACCGTACGCGGCTCGACGGTCTGGTTCGAGCTGCTGATCCCGTCCGAGTGAGCGGTGGCGTCAGCCGGCCCGGCACCGGGTAGGAGGAACACCATGCCCACCGAACAGCCCGCCGGTGTCCTCTTCGACGTGGACGGCACCCTGGTCGACACCACATACCTGCACACCGTGAGCTGGTGGGAGGCGCTGCGCCAGACCGACCGGCAGGTACCGATGGCGGAGATCCACCGCTCCATCGGCATGGGTTCGGACAAGCTGCTCGACCACCTGCTCGGCCCGGAGCGGGACCGCGGCGCGGACGGGAAGCTGCGGGACGCCCACGACGCGCTCTTCGCGGAGTACTGGGAGCGGCTGGTCCCGCTGCCCCGCGCGGCCGACCTGCTGCGGGCCTGCGCGGAGCGGGGGCTGCGGGTGGTGCTGGCCACCTCCGCCGCCGAGCACGAGGTCGCCGCGCTGCGCCGGGCCCTGGCCGCCGACGACGTGATCGACACCGTGACCTGCGCGGCGGACGCGCAGGAGAGCAAGCCGGCACCCGACATCCTGGTGGCCGCGCTGGAGCAGTCCGGGCTGGCCGCCGAGCGGGTGGTCTTCGTCGGCGACTCGGTCTGGGACGTCGCAGCCGCCGGCAAGCTGGACATCCCGTGCGTCGGGCTGACCTGCGGCGGGACGAGCCGGGGCGAGCTGGCCGGGGCCGGGGCGCTGGCCGTCTACGACGATCCCGCGGCCCTGCTCGCCGCCCTCCCGGACTCGCCGATCGCCGCGGCGTGACGGTCGCACCGCACCGGACCGGGACACGAGGTCGATCGGGACAGGAATACGAAAAGACCTCCGGGGGCAAGGACTCTCTCCGCCTGCCCGCACGTCGCGGGCGACGCGGAGAGGTGGTGTCGTGGAGCCGGTAGACGTGGCGTTCGCGGTGGTCGGTCTGGGCGCGCTGCTGGCGGGGGTCCTGCCCCGGGTGCTCGAACGCCGGCCGCTGTCGATGCCGATCGCCTTCCTCGGGCTCGGCATGCTGGCCTTCGTCCTTCCCACCGGGCTGCCGAACCCCGATCCGCTCGCGTACCCGGAGATCGCCACCCACCTCACCGAGATCGGCGTGATCGTCGCGCTGATGGGCGCCGGCCTCAAGATCGACCGGCCGCTGAGCTGGGCCCGTTGGTCGTCGACGTGGCGGCTGCTGGCCATCGCCATGCCGGTGTGCATCGCCGCGGTGGCGCTGCTCGGCTGGTGGTGGGCCGGGCTCGTGCCGGCCGCCGCGCTGCTGCTGGGGGCGGCCCTCGCCCCCACCGACCCGGTGCTCGCCGCCGACGTGCAGGTCGGCGAGCCCACCGACGTCGAGGACTCCGAGGACGAGGTCCGCTTCGCCCTCACCTCCGAGGCCGGGCTGAACGACGGGTTGGCCTTCCCCTTCGTGTACGCGGCCATCGCCATCGCCACCACCGGCCTCGCCCCGGCGGACTGGCTGGGCCGCTGGCTCGCCGTGGACGTGCTCTGGAAGGTCGTCGCCGGGGTGGCGGGCGGCTGGCTGATCGGCTGGCTGCTCGGCAAGCTCTTCTTCCGGGCCCCGAGCGAGCTGCGGCTGGCCCGGCACGCCGAGGGCTTTCTCGCGCTCGCCGCGACCTTCCTGGCGTACGGGCTGGTGGAGGTGGTCGGCGGGTACGGCTTCCTGGCGGTCTTCGTGGCCGCCCGGGCGATCCGGGCCGCCGAACGGACCCACGAGTTCCATTCGGTGCTGCACGCCTTCGCCGAGCAGATCGAGCGGCTGCTGACCGTCATGCTGCTGCTGCTCTTCGGCGGCGCGGTGGTGGGCGGGCTGCTGGCCCCGCTGACCTGGCCGGCCGCGGCGGTCGGGCTGGCGCTGGTCTTCGTGGTGCGGCCCCTGGTCGGCCGGCTGTCCCTGCTCGGCGCGCCGGGCCGTCCCGCCGAGCACTGGGTGATCGCGCTGTTCGGCATCCGCGGCGTCGGTTCGCTCTTCTACCTCGCGTACGCGACGGCGAAGACCGACTTCGCGCAGGCGGACCTGATCTGGGCGACCGTCGGCCTCGTGGTGATCGTGTCGGTGGTGGTGCACGGTGTCGCGGCGACCCCGGTGATGCAACTGCTGGACCGCAGGGGCGAACGCACCGCCGACGCGTCCGAGCCGGGCCGCGCCGGCGAGCCGGTCGCCGCCACGAGCTGACCGGTCGGCTCGGACCGGGGCGACCGGTCAGCCGGCGGCGGGCGCTCGGCCTGGCGGGGGTGACCGGTCAGTCGGCGGCGACCCGCGGTCCGGGGCGGGCGGTCGTCAGGTCAGGCGGGCGACCAGGGCGCGGCCGAGGTCGCGGCCCGAGAGCCAGGCGCTCTGCACCCGGGGCTCGCCGAAGGCGTCGCCGGCCAGCCCGACGCCGTCGGCGTCCAGGTGGTAGGTGCCGCCCCGGCCGGCCGTCGGCTTCGCGTACCTCCAGCGGTGCACGTGCACGTGCTCCGCCGGCTCGGGCAGCCCCAGCAGGTCCCGGACGGCCTCCTCGATCGCCGGCCCGGCACCGGTGGGCTGGGCGAGGTGGCCGGCGGCGAACCCGGGCGTGGTGTGCGCGACCAGCACCGGCGCGCCGTCGCCGCGCCGGTCGCCGTCGTCGCAGACCAGGCTCAGCAGCGGATGGTCGTTGACGAACGCACCCCGGAAGGCGGCCCACCGGCGACTCGGGAAGCGCAGGACCCCGGCCAGCGACGGCGACCACCGCTGCGCCTGCACGACCCGGGTGGCGGCGTCCAGGGCCGGGTCGAGCAGCAGGGCCGCCTGCGGCCCCGGCATCGCCAGGGCGACCGCCTCGCAGGCCCGTCCGTCCACCACCGGCCCCGGCTCGACGCCCAACACGAGCCGGTCGACGGTCACCGGCAGGTCCCGGGCCAGGTGTTCGACCAGCGACCGCAGCCCCCGGGGCGCCGCCCAGCGCATCGGGCCGGGCACCTCGCGCCGGCCGTCGGCGCCGTACGCGACGAAGGTGTCGGTCCACTGCCGGGCCAGCCCGGCGGTCCGCCACCCCTCGACCACCTCGGCGAAGTCGGGATCGCTGACGGTGAGGTACGCGGCGCCGGTGTCGGCGGGCCGGCCGTCGAAGCGGCGGCTGGCCAGCCGGCCACCGGCCACCCGGGCGCGCTCCCGGATCTCCACCGGCACGCCGGCGCGGACCAGTTCCGTCGCGCAGGCCACCCCGGCGATGCCGGCGCCGACCACCACCACACCCGCCCGGTCCGCGCTCACCGGGCGATCGTATGCGCCCCGACGCCCGGCGGGCGGACGAGATCGACCCGGCATGTCGGCGCGCGTGGGCCGCCCCGGCGGGCCGGAGTGACGGGTGGGTCCGAGCCGGATCGCCGGCGGACGGCAGGACCCGTCCGGGGATCCGCATGGATCGGCCCGGGGCGGGGTATTGGCACGTCTGTTCGAAGGAAGGTGGAGATGATGGCGGACCGCGACAGCACCCGGGCCAACCCGCAGGGCGCGATCAAGGACCCGGACGAGTGGGTCACCGGCGAGGAGCCGCCGACGGCGGCGCAGGAGTCGTACCTGGCCACGCTGGCCCGCGAGGCCGGTGAGGACCTGCCGGAGGGGCTCACGAAGGCCGAGGCGTCCAAGCGGATCGACGAGCTCCAGGAGGAGACCGGCCGCGGTCAGTGACGCGGCGGGAGGCGGTGCGACTCGACCTCGTCGAGCCGCCCCGCCGCCACCCGCGCGGTCACGAAGGTGGCGTACGGCTGGGCGCGTCGATCGGTCGGCGAGCCCGGGTTGAGCAGACGCAGCCCGCCCGGGGCGACCGTGTCCCAGGGGATGTGCGAATGACCGAAGACGAGCAGGTCGGTGTCGGGGAAGCGGGCCGCGCAGCGCTCCTCGCGCCGGGTCTTCGGCCCGGTCTCGTGCACGACCGCGATCCGCAGCCCGTCGAGTTCCACCCGGGCGACCTCCGGCAGCCGGGCGCGCAGCGCCGGCCCGTCGTTGTTGCCGTACACGCCGACGAGCCGGCGGGCCCGGGCGGCCATGGCGTCGAGCAGCGCCTCGTCCACCCAGTCTCCCGCGTGCAGCACCACGTCGGCGGCGTCGACGGCCGCCCAGAGCGGCGCCGGAAGGTCCTTGGCCCGCGCCGGCACGTGGGTGTCGGCGGTGATCACCAGACGCATCCCCCCATTCTCCGCGACGGCGGTGCCGGCGCCCACCGCCCGTCCACCCGGCCTAGGATCGGGACGTGGGCGCTGCCGCGGTGGTCGAGGGGCGGTCGGCGCCGGTGGGGGCGCTGCTGCGGCAGTGGCGGGAGCGGCGCGGGCTCAGCCAGCTCGCCCTCTCGGTCGAGGCGGAGATCTCCACCCGGCACCTCAGCTTCGTGGAGACCGGCCGCGCGACGCCGAGCCGGGAGATGGTGCTGCGGTTGGCCGAGCACCTCGACGTGCCGCTGCGGGACCGCAACCAGCTGCTGCTGTCCGCCGGGTACGCCCCGGTCTACTCCCACGCACCGCTGGACTCCCCCGAGCTGCGCCGGGTCCTCGACGCGGTACGCCGGGTCCTGCGCGCGCACGAGCCGTACCCGGCGGTCGCGGTGGACCGGCTCTGGAACCTGGTCGCCGGCAACGCCGCCCTGCCGCTGCTCACCGAGGGCGTCGCGCCGCACCTGCTCCGGCCGCCCGTCAACGCGCTGCGGCTGACCCTGCACCCCGAGGGCCTGGCCCCCCGGATCGTCAACCTCGCCGAGTGGCGCGACCACCTGCTCGGCCGGCTGCGCCGGCACCTGGGACTGACGGCCGACCCGGAGCTGACCGCGCTCCACGCGGAGCTGCGCGGCTACCCGGGCGGGTCTGCCGATCCGGACGCCGAACTGCCCCGCGCGGGTGACGTCGTGGTGCCCCTGCGGCTGCGCCGTCCCGGCGGCGAGCTCTCCTTCCTCAGCACCGTCTCGACCTTCGACACCCCCCTCGACGTGACGGTCGAGGAGCTGTCCATCGAGTCGTTCTTCCCGGCGGACGAGGCCACCTCGGCGTACCTGCGCGACGCCGGCCGCTGACCCCGTCCCGGCCGCCGGTGACCGCCGCGGCGGACCGGCCGGACGCGGCGTCCTGTCGAACCGGGCCGGTCCGACGGGTCCGGTCCGCGCCCCCGGCGGCGTTACCCGTGGACGGCGGCGGGAACCCGGGCGGTTGACGAAGGAGGAGGCTCATGAGCACACCGTCGAGTGGGACCTCGGGCTGGCGGCCCGGCATGCCTGGCGGCGACACCCTCCCGTCCGGTCCCGCCGGTCGGCCGGCCGCCCATGCCGGCGACGGGCACGGCCCGGAGATGGGCCCGCCCACCGTGACGATCGGCTCGTACCCGGACTATCCGTCCGCCCAGCGAGTGGTGGACTACCTCGCGGACAACCGCTTCCCGGTGGAGCACACCGCCATCGTCGGCACGAACCTCACCCTGGTCGAGACGGTGCTCGGCCGGCTGACCACCGGCCGGGCGGCGCTGCTGGGCGCCGGCACGGGCGCCTGGTTCGGGCTCTTCGTCGGGCTGCTGTTCGGCATCTTCACGGCGGGCAACAACTGGATCGCGATCATCCTGGTCGCGCTGGTGGTCGGCGCGATCTGGGGGGCGGTGTTCGGCGCGGTCACGCACGCGATGACCGGCGGGCAGCGCGACTTCACCTCCGCCAGCTCGCTGCGCGCCAGCCAGTACGCGGTCATCGTCGACGCGCAGTTCGCCGAGCAGGCTCGGCAACTGGTCGGCCGGATGCACCTCACCGCGTCGCCGCAGACCCGGTGACGGCCGGACCGGGCGGCGGGGTGGGTGGCCGCCGGGCCCGGTGGCGGGCGTGGCGCGGGGCGTCGTTCAGCGGTCGGTGGCGAGCCGGGCGTGCAGGTGCTCGTCGTAGCGGCGGCCGTCGCCGTAGCGGTAGGACTCGCGCAGCGTGCCCTCGGCGGGATAACCGGCCCGCTGGGCCACCCGGCAGGAGGCCGGGTTGGCCACGGCGTGGCACAGCTCGATCCGGTGCAGCCCGAGCGCCGCGAACGCCCACCCGGTGAGCCGGACGACGGTCCTGGAGGCGACGCCGCGACCGCGCGCCCCGTCCACCGTCCAGTAGCCGACGGAGGCGTTCCCGTCGTGGATCCGGAACAGCGACACCGAGCCGAGCAGCCTGGCGGGGTCGGCCGGGTCGGCGACCGCCAGGGAGACGTGGTCCCCGGCGGACCAGTCGGCCCGGCGACGCACCCACGCCAGCGCCGCCGCCCGGTCGACCGGCCCCGCCGGGGGGTTCCACTGGGCGATCGCCGGCTCGCGCAGCGCGGCGAGGACCGCCGGCGTGTCCTCCTCCCGCCACGGACGCAGCAGCAGGCCCGGGGCGGTCAGTTCGAGATGCTCCACGACGCCGGAGTCTGACACACCCGCGCACCCCGCCACTCGGGTTTCCCGGCGCCGTCTTTCAAACCTGGAGGATCCGTCCTGGACAGCGGCGGTAACCGCGCTCACACAGCACTAGTTAAATTTTGAAAGAGTGCTACTGTAGCGGCGTGACCGAGAGCTTGGACGCCCCCCGACTCGCCGCCTGGCGGGCCTACATCGAGGCCAGCCAACGGCTGTTCACGCGGCTCGAGGAGGATCTGCGCGCCGACAGCACGCTCAGCTTCGCCGACTACCACGTGCTCGTCCTGCTCTCCGAGGCGCCGGATCAGCGGCTGCGGATGGGCGAGCTGGCCGGGCGCCTGGTCTTCTCGCCGAGCCGCCTGACGTACCAGATCTCGTCGATGCAGCGGCGCGGCCTGGTCGCCCGGGAGCCCTGTCCCGAGGACCGCCGCGGCAGCGAGGCGGTGCTCACCGCCGCCGGGCTGCTGACCCTGCGCGAAGCCGCCCCGCACCACCTGAGGTCAGTGCGCGCCCACCTGATGGACGACCTCGACGACGCCGAGGTCGCCTGCCTCACCCGGATCTTCGAGCGGCTCGGCCGGCGCCTGCGCGCGGACCGCGACGCGTCGACCCCGCACCCCGACAACTGAGGAGCCTGCGATGCCCGCCATCACCGTCGACAACGTGCTCGTCCTGCCGCGCCTGCCCCGGCTCGACGAGTCCACCGCGTTCCGGCCGGTCCGCCGGCTGACCACCGCGCCGAGCGGCTACGAGGGCGAGGGCTTCCCGGTCCGCCGGGCCTTCGCCGGCGTGCCGGTGACCGAGCTGGACCCGTTCATCCACCTCGACCAGATGGGCGAGGTGGACTACGCGCCGGGCGAGCCGAAGGGCACCGCCTGGCACCCGCACCGCGGCTTCGAGACCGTGACCTACATGATCGACGGGATCATGGACCACCAGGACTCGCAGGGCGGCGGCGGCACCATCACCAACGGCGACACCCAGTGGATGACGGCCGGCAGCGGGCTGCTGCACATCGAGGCGCCGCCGGAACACCTCGTGACGAGCGGCGGGCTGTTCCACGGCACGCAGCTCTGGGTCAACCTGCCCCGGGTCGCCAAGATGAGCCCACCCCGCTACCAGGACATCCGCGGCAAGGAGGCGGCGCTGCTCACCACGCCGGACGGCGGCGCGCTGATCCGGGTGATCGCCGGCGAGGTCGCCGGGCACCGGGGCCCGGGCTCCACCCACACCCCGATCACCATCACCCACGTGACCGTGGAGCCGGGCGCCCGCGTCGACCTGCCGTGGCGGCCGGACTTCAACGCCCTGGTCTACGTGCTGGGCGGCCGCGGCACCGTCGGCACCGACGGGCGGCCGGTGCACACGGGTCAGCTCGCCGTGCACGGCCCGGGCGACGCGCTGACCTTCGCGGCGGACGCCCGCCAGGACAGCCACACCCCGGCGCTGGACCTCTACATCATGGGCGGCGAGCCGATCCGGGAGCCGGTGGCGCACTACGGCCCGTTCGTCATGAACACCCGCGACGAGCTGCTCAAGGCGGTCGAGGACTTCCAGGCCGGCCGGCTCGGCGTCGTCCCGGCCGAGCGGCTGCCGCACACCGACGGCCAGGCGCCCCGACCCTGAGCGCAGGCGCGGGCGGTGGCGCCTCCGGCGGACGACCGGAGGCGCCACCGGCGCGTCGGGAACAGTGTCGCCGCCGGACGGCGGCGCGTGGCGTCAGGAGACGGCGAAGATGCCGGCGACGCCCAGGATCACCATGAGCAACACCGCCACCAGCGCACCCCGTTCGCTCTCCACCGCCTGCTCGCGGTACTCGGGCACGGAGTTCGTCGTCTCGCCGGGCATGGTGCTGCCTCCTCGGTTGCTCGCGTCGTGTCGGGTGGCGTCGGGGGTCGGCCGACCGGTCGCCGGGGGCGCCGGCCGGGATGCGGACCCGCGACGGGGGTCCTACCGTGAGGACGTTGTCGACCTCGGGGGGCTGGAACGGTGGGACCGCGCAACTGGTTCCTCAGCGCACGGGAACGCGCCAACCCGGTGTCAGAGTTACCCGTTTGGACCAGCGGAAACCTTGCGGAGCCATTAATTCACGGTGCCGCGTACTTCGACCGGCTGGTCGACGAGGTATCGGCGCTGGAGGCGGGCGACCACCTCTTCTTCACCGACTGGCGGGGCGACCCGGACCAACTGCTGCGCCCCGACGGGCCGACCGTGGCCCAGCTCTTCGCGCAGGCCGCCCAGCGCGGCGTGGTGGTCAAGGGCCTGATCTGGCGCTCCCACCTCGACGCGCTGGCCTACAGCGAGGCGGAGAACCGCAACCTCAGCGAGACGATCTCCGCCGCCGGCGGCGAGGTGCTGCTCGACCAGCGGGTCCGCCGGGGCGGCTCGCACCACCAGAAGCTGGTGGTGCTGCGCCACCCGCGGGCGCCGGAGCGGGACGTCGCCTTCGCCGGCGGCATCGACCTGTGCCACAGCCGGCGGGACGACGCCGGCCACCGGGGCGATCGGCAGGTCGTGCAGATGTCCGCCCGGTACGGGCAGCACCCGCCCTGGCACGACGTGCAGCTTGCGGTGCGGGGGCCGGTGGTGGGCGCGCTGGACACCGCCTTCCGCGAACGGTGGACCGACCCGACGCCGCTGGACTCGGAGAACCCCCTGGCCTACCTGCGAGACCGGCTGCGCGGCTCGGACCTGCGCCCCGACCCGTTGCCGGACCAGCCGGCCGACCCGCCGCCCTGCGGCCCGCACCACGTCCAGGTGCTGCGCACCTACCCGGCGGTCCGCCCGCGCTACCCCTTCGCCCCGGACGGCGAGCGTACGGTGGCCCGCGGCTACACCAAGGCGGTCCGCCGGGCCCGCCGGCTGATCTACCTGGAGGACCAGTACCTGTGGTCCACGGAGGTGGCCGACCTGTTCGCCCGCGCGCTGCGGGACAGCCCCGACCTGCACCTGGTCGCGGTGGTCCCCCGCTATCCGGACGTGGACGGCCGGCTGGCGCTGCCGCCCAACTCCGTCGGCCGCGAGCAGGCGCTGTCGCTGTGCGAGCGGGCGGCCCCGGACCGGGTGCACGTCTTCGACCTGGAGAACCACGCCGGCACGCCGGTGTACGTGCACGCCAAGGTGTGCGTGGTCGACGACGTCTGGGCCAGCGTCGGCAGCGACAACTTCAACCGCCGGTCCTGGACCCACGACAGCGAGCTCTCCTGCGCGGTGCTGGACGACACCCGGGACGGGCGGGCGCCGACGGACCCGGGCGGCCTGGGCGACGGGGCCCGGGTCTTCGCCCGGGACCTGCGGCTGCGCCTGTGGCGCGAGCACCTGGACCGGGACCCCGAGGGCCGCGAGGACGCCGACCTGATCGACCCCGTCGACGCCGTGGCGGCGATCACCGCCGCCGCCGACGCGCTGCGGCGGTGGCACGACTCCGGGCGGGTCGGCCCCCGGCCGCCGGGCCGGTTGCTGCCGCACCGGCCGGAGCGGCTGCCCTGGTACACCCGCGCGTGGGCGCTGCCGGCGTACCGGCTGGTCTACGACCCCGACGGCCGGCCGCTGCGGGCGCGCCGGGCCGGCACCTGGTGAGGGGCTAGGCCGGCACGGAGACCGCGGCGGCCCGGGCGCGTACGGGCCCGGCGACCCGGGACGTGCCGTCGGTCTCCGGGGTGTAGACGGTCAGGCCGCCGGGGTAGGCGAACGAGGCGCGCGGGGAGTAGAAGCCGAAGCCGATCGTGAGCGGATTCTCCGGACGTAGCGCGTAGAGCGGGTGCCCCGGGTCCAGGAACTCCACCGAGTCGATCACGAACGGGTCGACCGGTTCGGCGACGAACGGGTACACGGCGCTGAGCAGCTCCCCGTCCCGGGCGGTGAAGTACCGGTGGTGGCCGCTGCTGATCGTCTGGCCCGTCTCACCGACCTGGCAGCGCGCGCGGATCAGCGGGGTGCCGGCGATCGCCGTCTCGGCGACCAGGTGTTCGCCCCGGCGCGCGATGCTCGTGCGGCCGACGACGGCGGGCGCGCCGCGCGCGGTGGCGTAGTCGCGGACCCGTTCGCTGGAGGTCACGTAGTGCGTCCACCAGCCGCCGAGACTGGCGCCGCCGGGGGCGTCGACGCCGGCCAGGCACACCCCGAGGTAGGTCAGCGAGTGGGCACCGAAGCCGGAGGTCTGGCTCTCGTCGTCGACGACGTACTGGTTGATGAAGACCTGCCGGTCCGGGCACGGGGTCAGCCCCGGGGGCACCAGCGCCGCGACCGCCTGCGGGTCCGCCGGCAGCCAGCTGAAGAACAGCGTGCGGCTGTTCACGACGAGCTGGGGAGCGACGGGGTCGAGCACGGCACCTCCGAAGGATGTAACCGCACGCTACGGCCGGTCCCGTACATAGGACAACGACGGAAAGCCGACATTGGCGGGCCGGTCATCCGCGCCCGCAGGACCGCCCGCCCGGCCGGCGTCGCCCGCCAGATGCCGATGCGTCGATGTCCGGCCGGCGACGCCTGACCGTACGCATCGCGTAAGCCGACTCACAATCCGAGGGGATTTTGCCCCTTCTGCGCCCCTGATGAGGGAAAATCACTTAAGTACATCGTACTTTCGGCTAGATTTCGTCGGACCGATCGGGCTAAGGTGACTTCCGAACGGACATCTGAAGCTAAACCAGAGCCTCACGTCTTTCTATCTGCGGACGAGGTGCAGGGAGGACCACCCATGACCGCGCCAACGATCAGCAAGCAGGCGACCACAGCGGCCCCGAGCACCACCGAGAAGCTCGACCCGCGGGCGCTCACCGACAGCGCCGCCGACCTGCTCAACGCGATGGCCGCGCTGCCGGCCAACCACCCGTCCCGCGCCGCCCTGCGCGACAAGGCGATCGAAGCCTGGCTGCCGCTCGCCAACCACCTCGCCCACCGCTACAGCGGTCGCGGCGAGCCCACCGACGACCTGGCCCAGACCGCCGCCGTCGGCCTCATCAAGGCGATCGACAAGTTCGACCCGTCGCGGGGCGTCGACTTCGCGGGCTACGCCATCCCGACCATCATCGGCGAGCTCAAGCGGCACTTCCGCGACCGCACCTGGGACATCCGGGTGCCGCGCCGCCTCCAGGAGCTGCGGCTGGCCATCTCCGACGCCAACAGCTCACTGCTGCAGACCCTCGGCCGCTCGCCGACGGTCGCCGACATCGCCGCCCACCTCAAGCTCACCGAGGAAGAGGTCCTGGAGGGCCTGGAGGGCGCGCGGGCCTACAACGCGGTCTCGCTCTCCACGCCCACCGGCGACGGTGACCGCGCGACGGAACTGGGCGACATGCTCGGCGGCGAGGACGGCGAGTTCGAACTGGCCGAGCTGCGGGTCGCCCTCGGCCCGGCGCTGGCCACCCTCGACGAGCGGGAGCAGAAGATCCTCACGCTGCGGTTCTACGGCAACCTGACGCAGTCGCAGATCGCCGAGCAGATCGGCGTCTCGCAGATGCACGTCTCCCGGCTGCTGGCCCGCGCGCTGACCAAGCTGCGGGGGCAGCTCGACGGCACCTACTAGGAAACGGTGGGCGAGGGCCGGGCCGGTGGGTCCGGCCCTCGCCGCGTCCGAACCCGTGGCACCGGCCGACGACCGGCGCGGGCCGGTCCCGGCGTTCCCGGCGCCGGCCTGGCGGGCCTTCGCCGCCGGCAGCCACGGGTACGCCCCGAGCGAGCCGCGGCCGGCGGTGCGAGACTGGGCCGTGCTCTCGGACGTGCCCCTCGACCTGCCCGTACGGCCGGTGCTGCCGGAACTGGTCGCGGCGCTGCGCGCCGCCGGCGCCGGGGTGCTGGTGGCCCCGCCGGGCACCGGCAAGACCACCCTCGCCCCGCTGGCCGTGGCCGACGAGGTGGCGGGCCGGGTGCTGGTCGCCCAGCCGCGCCGGGTGGCCGCCCGGGCGGCGGCACGCCGGATGGCCGCGCTGCTCGGTGAGCCCGTCGGCGAGCGGGTCGGGTACGCCGTGCGCGGCGAGCGCCGGTCCGGCTCGCGCACCCGGGTCGAGGTGGTCACCACCGGCCTGCTGGTCCGCCGCCTGCACCGTGACCCCGAGTTGGCCGGGGTGGGCGCGGTGCTGCTCGACGAGTGCCACGAGCGGCACCTCGACGCCGACCTGGCGCTCGCCTTCACGGTGGAGGCCCGGGCCGCGCTCCGCCCCGACCTGTGGCTGCTGGCGATGTCGGCGACCCCCGAGGCGGACCGGTTCGCCGCGCTGCTCGGCGGCGCGGGCGGTGCCGCGCCGGTCGTCCGGGCCTCCTCGGCCCTGCACCCGGTGACGCGGATCTGGGCGCCGCAGCCGCGGCCGGTGGCCGCGCCCGGTGCCGGCCCGGTCGACCGGGGCCTGCTCGACCACGTCGCGGCAACGGTGCGCCGGGCGCTGCGCGAGCACGCCGGGGACGTGCTGGTCTTCCTGCCCGGGGCCGGCGAGATCGCCGCCGTCGCGGCCCGGCTGGCCGACCTGCGCGACACCGTCGCCGTGCTCCCGCTGCACGGCCGGCAGCGCGCCGCCGACCAGGACGCGGCGCTGCGGCCGGCCGACCGGCGGCGGGTGGTGCTGGCGACCTCGGTGGCGGAGAGCAGCCTGACGGTGCCGGGGGTCCGGGTGGTGGTGGACGCCGGGTTGTCCCGGGTGGCCCGGATGGACCTGGCCCGGGGCCTGGGCGCGCTGGTCACCGTGCCGGTGTCCCGGGCGGCGGCGACCCAGCGGGCCGGCCGGGCCGGCCGGGAGGCGCCCGGGCACGTCTACCGCTGCTGGTCGGCGGCCACCCACGAGCGGCTGGCCGCGCAACCGGAGCCGGCGATCGCCACCGCCGACCTGACCGGATTCGCCCTGGAACTCGCCGCTTGGGGCTCGCCCGACGGCGCCGGGCTGGCCCTGCCGGACCCGCCCCCGGCCGCGGGGATGACGGTGGCCCGGGACGCCCTCACCACCCTCGGCGCGGTCGACGCGCAGGGCCGGATCACCGACCGGGGCCGGGCGATCGCCGCCGTCGGGGCGCATCCCCGGCTGGCCCGGGCGCTGCTGGACGGGGCCGCCCGGGTGGGCGCGGACCGGGCGGCCGAGGTCGTGGCGCTGCTCGCGGAGGACACCGTCGCCGGGCCGGGCGACGACCTGACCGCCGCGTGGCGCCGGCTGCGCGCGGGCGCGGACCCGGGCGCCACGGCCCGCTGGCGGGCGGAGGTACGCCGCCTGCGCGCCGCCCTGCCCCCGGCCCCCTCGGGACCGGCGCCGGCGGCCGGCACCGACCCGGCCCGCCCGACCCACCGCCCCGACGCGGTAACGGCCGGAGGCACCGGTCGGGCCCGCCCGACCCACCGCCCCGAAGCGGCGAAGGCCGGAGACACCGGCCGGGCGCAGCCGGCCGACGACCTCGGCCCGACCGGGAACCCCGGCCAGGACCACCTGACCGACGACCTCGCCGCCGGGCTGCTGGTCGGGCTGGCCCACCCCGAGCGGCTGTCCCGGGCGCGGCGGCCGGGCGGCTCGGCGTACCTGATGAGCGGCGGGACCGCGGCGGAGCTGGCGCCCGGGTCGGGGCTGGCGGGCGCCGCGTGGCTGGCGGTGGCGGTGGCGGACCGCTCCCCCGGCGCGCCGGCCGCCCGGGTGCGGCTGGCGACCCCGCTCGACGAGGCGACCGCCCGGGAGGCGGGCGGGCCGCTGCTGCGCGCCGAGCGGGAGGTCGGCTGGTCCGGCGAGGACGTGGTGGCGCGTGAGGTGGTGCGGCTGGGCGCCATCGAGCTGGCCGAGCGGCCGGTCCGGCCCGGGGCGGAGGAGGTGGCGGCGGCCCTGCTGACGGGCCTGCGCCGCACCGGTCTCGGGCTGCTGAGCTGGACCCCGGCGGCGCGGGCGCTGCGCGGGCGGCTGGCGTTCTGCCGGCACGCGCTCGGCGGCGACTGGCCCGACGTGGGCGACGAGGCGCTGCTCGCCGACGCGCCGGCCTGGCTCGGCCCGGAGCTGGCCGCCGCCCGCCGCCGGGCCGACCTGGCCCGGGTCGACGTGGCGGGCGCGCTGCGCCGGTTGCTGCCGTGGGCGCTGGCGGCCCGGCTCGACGAGGTGGCGCCGGAGCGGATCACCGTGCCGAGCGGTTCCCGGATCCGGCTCGACTACGCCGACCCGGCGGCGCCGGTCCTCGCGGTGAAGCTCCAGGAGACGTTCGGCTGGCGGGACGCGCCGCGGATCGCCGACGGCCGGGTGCCCGTGCTGCTGCACCTGCTCTCGCCGGCGGGGCGGCCGGTGGCGGTCACCGCCGACCTGGCGTCGTTCTGGCGCACCGGCTATCCGCAGGTGCGGGCGGAGCTGCGCGGCCGTTACCCGCGCCACCCGTGGCCGGAGGACCCGACCACGGCGGCGCCCACCCGGCACGCCACCCCGCGCCGCCGCTGAGCCGGGCTACTCCTCCACCACATCGGCGATGACCACCGTGACGTTGTCCGGCCCGCCGGCGCGCAGCGCCAGGTCGATCAACCTGCGGGCGCACTCCGCGCGGTCCGGGTGCTCGGCGAGCACCTCGGCGAGCGTGTCGGGGCGGACCACGTTGGACAGGCCGTCGCTGCACAGCAACCAGCGGTCGCCGGGCCAGGGCACCATCGTCGCGTACGCCGGGGAGACCTCGTCGCCCTGCAAGGCCTGGGTGACCACGGCCCGGCGGGGGTGGCTGCTGGCCTGGTCGGGGGTGATCACCCCCTGGTCGACGAGCATCTGCACGAACGTGTCGTCCCGGGTGATCTGCTTGAGCACCCCTTCCCGGAACAGGTAGGCACGGGAGTCGCCGACGTGGGCGAGGGCCAGGCAGCTGCCCGTCCGGGCGAAGAGCAGGGCGGTCAGGGTGGTGCCCATGCCCTGTCGCTCCGGGTCCTCGGCGACCGCCTGGCGGATCCGCGCGGTGGCCAGCTCGATGCCGCTCTGCAGCGCGGCCACCAGCGCGTCCTCCGGGGTCTCCACGTCCAGCGGAGCGACCGCCTCGATGGCGATCGCGCTGGCCAGGTCGCCGGCCGCCATCCCGCCCATGCCGTCGGCGACGGCGACGAGCCAGGGGCCGGCGTGCAGGGCGTCCTGGTTCCCACTGCGGATCAGCCCACGGTCGCTCGTTCCCACGGAACGCAGCTTCAGGGTCATGGGTGGCAGCCTGCCAGGCCGAGGGCGCAGTTGTCTCTAGGAGATCAGCACCTCGGCGCGTCGCGCGGCGAATCTCACTGTCGCGCGCCGCCGCACCGACGGAAGGCCACCGCGTCCCGGACGCCGCCGAGGATATCGGTGGACCGGGCCCGGGGCGTACGAGATGGTGGCCGGCATGGACGACGCGGAGCGGCGGGTGTGGGGGCGGCTGCCGGACGGCGTCCGCGCCGCGCTGGCCCGCCTGGCCCCGGCGGACCTGCGCACGCTGCTGCTGGCGGTGGCCCGGGACCGGGCCGCTGCGGCACGCCCGGCGGACCTGGTCCGCCGCTGGCGGACGGACCGGTTCACCCGGCCGGCGGCGGTCGACCCGCGGGTGCTGTCCGGGGTCGAGGCCCGCCTGTGGGACCTGCTGCCCGCCGACGTCGCGGGCGTCGACCTCTCCCCCGTCGCGCCGCTCGGGACGTGCGCCGCGGTCGCGCCGGTGAGCCAGAACCGGATCGTCACCACCCTGCGGCTCACCGAGGTGCTGAGCGATCCCACCAACGCCCTCGCGGTCGAGGCCGCGGTGCGCCGCCGGGAACAGCCCGCCGACGGCACGGTGCACCTGGCCGCCTGCCACCGGGTGCTGCGGGCGCAGGACTTCGGGCCGGGATTCTCGGCGCACTTCCGGCTCTTCGCGCTGGTCTCGAGCGCCCGTGACAGCGGGTCGGGCAGCACCCAGGCGCGGCTGCTCACGCTGCACCTGGCGTACTGGCGGACAGTGCTCGCCACCCTGGTGCCGCAGGCGTCGGCGCGGCTACGCCTGACGGTCCTCGACAGCCCGGTCGTCGGCGAGCGGATCGCGGACACCGTCCGGCCGGCGCTCGGCCCGTCCACCGTGCCGCTGGTGGACGAGCCGGAGCGCCGGCGCGGCCGGGGCTACTACGTGGACGCCGCGCTGCGGATCACCGCGGGCGACGGCGGGAACGAGGTCGAGCTCGGCGACGGCGGCTTCACGGACTGGACCGCCCAGCTTGCCGGCGACCGCAAGGAACGCTGCCTGGTCTCCTGTCTGGCCACCGAGCGGCTCGCCGCGCTGGCCGGCGGCCCCGAAGCCCCGGCCGGGGCCGACGCCCCCGCCGCCCGGCGGCCCTGACGCCCCTTAGCGGCAGACCCGCCGGGCCGGGCGGCGCCGGGCCGGGCCGGGCCGGGCTGCATCGGACCGGGCAGTGCCGGTCCGGGGCAGGTGATACGGGACTGTCGAGCTGCCCGCACAGACGGGGCAGGGGTGGGCACGGTTGGTCCCATGGCTGGGGCAGCTCGACAGCGGTCGCCGGGCGGCTGCGGAGGGGCGGTGGTCGCGGACTGGCGCAACCGGGCCGCCACTCGACGCACGACCGCGGCAGCAATCGACGCCCACCGCTGTAGCACGATGCCCACCATGACCGAGCAGCGGAGCCTCACCCTGCGTCCCGGCGGCCCCGCCGACGCGCCCGCCGTGCTGCGGCTGCTCGACGACGCGACCGCCTGGCTGGTGGCGCGGGGGCGCACCGGCCAGTGGGGCACCGAGCCGGCGTCGACCGATCCGCGGCGGATCGCGCAGGCCGACGCCTGGGCGGCGGGCGGCGGGCTGTGGCTGGCGATGCTCGGCGACCGGCCGGTCGGGGCGTTGGTGGTGGGCGCGGCGACGGACTACGTGCCGCCGGCCACCGAGCCCGAGTTGTACGTCAACCTGCTGGTCACCGACCGGGCGCACAGCGGTTCGGGGATCGGCGGCCGGCTTCTCGCCCATGCCGCGGAGCTGGCCCGGGGGCACGGGCTCAGCCTGCTCCGGGTCGACTGCTACGCGGGCGGGGACGGCGCGCTGGTCCGCTGGTACGAGCGGCAGGGCTTCACCCCCACCGAACCGTTCACGGTCGAGCGCCCGGGCCGCGACCCGTGGCCCGGGCAGGTCCTCGCCCGCCGCCTGCCCTGACTCCGGGCGGGCTCAGCCGATCTCCTCGTCCACGAAGCACCAGCGCCAGGTCTCCCCCGGCTGGATCGACCGCATGACCGGGTGCGCGGTGGCGGCGAAGTGCGCCGAGGCGTGCTGGTACGGCGAGGAGTCGCAGCACCCGACGTGCCCGCAGGTGAGGCAGGAGCGCAGGTGCACCCAGTACTCGTTGCCGATGGCCACGCACTCCGGACAGACGTCGGTGGTCTCCGGCACGGCGGCGCCCGCCCCGGTCAGGTGCTGACAACTCACTCCGCGACCTCCCGCCGCAGCAACGACTCTTCCAGGTCCAGTTCCCGGTAGGCGCGCACCAGCACCTCCTCGGGGATGCGGCCGGAGTCCCGGGCGTCCCGGAACACCTCCCGCTCCGCGTCGATCATCTCCTGCCGCAGCCGACCGTACGCCTGGGACGGCGTCTCCCGCGCGGTGCCGCCGAGGCGCTCCCAGGCCAGGTTGGTGCGCTCGTCCAGCGCCCGGCGCAGCCGCTCCACCACGGGCGCGGGGGCGGTGTCGGCGAGCGCGTCGAGGCGCTCCCGTGCCGCGCGGCTGGCCTGCTGCTGCACGCCCGCGGCCGAGAGCGCGTCCTGCACCGGGTCGTCGGGCGGCAGCTGCATCCGGCGAGCCACCAGCGGCAGGGTGGCGCCCTGGCCGACCAGGGTCACCACGATCACCGCGAAGGCCAGCCAGATGAACAGCGCGCGCGGGTAGGACCGGCCGTCGGCGAGGGTGAGCGGCAGGGCGAGGGCGGCGGCCAGGGTGACCACGCCGCGCATGCCGGCCCATCCGAGCACGATCGGGTAGCGCGGCGACGGCGGGGACTCCCGGCGACGGATCCTGGGCACCAGCCGGGCCAGGTAGGTGGCCGGGAAGAGCCAGACGAACCGGGTCAGGAAGACGGCGAGCAGCACCGCCGCGGTGATCGCGACCAGGAATCCGGCCGGCTCGTCGAGTTCCCGGAGCACCTCCGGCAGTTGGAGGCCGACCAGCAGGAAGACCAGGCCCTCCAGCAGGAACCGGGTCAACCGCCAGAACGCGCCGACCTGGAGTCGGGACGCGGCCGACATCAGCCGGGGCAGCCGGTGCCCGAGCGCCAGTCCCGTGACCACCACCGCGACCACCGCGGAGGCGTGGATCTCCTCGGCGGCGAAGGCGACCGCGAACGGGATGATCAGCGACAGCGCGTTGTCCAGCAGCGGATCGGTGATGTGCCGGTGCAGGAAGCCGAAGACGACCGCGCCGAGCACGCCGACCACGATGCCGCCGCCGGTGGCCGTGACGACCTCCACGGCCACCTCTGTGACGCCGACGGCGGCACCGATGCTGGCCAGGGTGGCGACCCGCAGCAGCACCAGCGCCGTCGCGTCGTTGAGCAGGCTCTCCCCCTCCAGGATCGTCACGACCCGTCGGGGCAGCCCGATGCGTCGGGCTACCGCGGTGGCGGCGACCGCGTCGGGCGGTGCCACCACCGCGCCGAGGGCCAGGCAGACCGCGAACGGCACCGCCGGCAGCATCAGGTGTACGACGAGGCCGACCGCGAACGCGGTGAACAGCACCAGCCCGACGGCGAGCAGCAGGATCGGCCGCAGGTTGAGCCGGAACGCCGGCACCGAGGTCTCGAGTGCGGCGACGTAGAGCAGGGGCGGCAGGATGCCCACGAGCACCAGTTCGGGGTCGAGCCGCACCTGCGGGAAGCCCGGCACGAAGGCGAGGGCGAGGCCGAGCACCACGAGCAGGATCGGCGCGAGCAGCCCGAGCTTCCGGGCCAGGGCCGCACCCAGCGTCGCGATCGCGAGGAAGACGACGACGTCGAACAGAGCTTCCATGACGTACGAGCCTAGGGCGCGCTCCGCTCACCCGACGCCGCGCAGCTTCGGCAGCACCTCCGCCCCGAACGTGTCGATGAAGGCCCGCTGTTCCTGCCCGACGTGGTGCAGGGCGACCTGGTCGAAGCCGAGGTCCAGGTACTCCTCCAGCCAGCCGACGTGCCGGCCCAGGTCGGCGGAGACGTTGACGACCTCGCGGACCCGCTCCATCGGCACCTGCTCCGACACCACGTCGAAGTGCTCCGCCGTGTCCAGGTCCCAGCAGACCGGCGGCGCGAAGACGTTGCCGCGCCACTGGTCGTACGCGAGCCGCTCGGCCTCGGCCTGCTCCCGCGCCCAGCTCAGGTGCACCTGCAGGTGCAGCGGCCCGCGCCCGCCGGCACCCCGGTACGCCTCGATCATCTGCCGCAGGTGCGCGGTCGGCGCGTTCACGGTGATCAGCCCGTCCGCCCACTCGGCGCACCAGCGGGCGGTGGCCACGCTGACCGCCGCGCCGATCAGCGCCGGCGGCTGCTCCGGCCGGGTCCACAGCTTCGCCCGGTCGACCCGGACCAGGCCGTCGTGGCTGACCTCCTCGCCGGCCAGCAGCGCGCGGATCACGTCCACGCACTCCCGCAGCCGCGCGTTGCGGACGTCCTTGCGCGGCCAGCCGTCGCCGGTGATGTGCTCGTTGCTCGCCTCGCCGGTGCCCAACGCCGCCCAGAACCGGCCCGGGTACATCGCCGCGAGGGTGCCGATCGCCTGCGCGATGATCGCCGGGTGGTAGCGCTGGCCGGGCGCGTTGACCACGCCGAAGGGCAGGTTGGTGGCCTGGAGGGCCGCGCCGAGCCAGGACCAGGCGAAGCCGGACTGGCCCTGCCGCTCGCTCCAGGGCGAGAAGTGGTCCGAGGACATGGCGGCGTCGAAGCCGGCCCGCTCGGCGTGGACCACCGCGTCCAGCAGGGCGCGGGGATGGATCTGCTCGTGGGACGCGTGGAAGCCGAACACCGTCATGGCGTCCCTCCGTACCCATGACGGTGTCCGGCTAAAGCTGCCCCCCGCCCGGCCGCGCCCGGGCGCTGCTACTCGGCGTGCGCGCCCGCGCCGGCCGTGGCGGCCCCCTCGCCCACCCAGACGGTCTTGGTGTTGCAGAACTCGCGCATGCCCAGCGCGGAGAGCTCCCGGCCGTAGCCGGAGTTCTTCACCCCGCCGAAGGGCAGTTCCGGATAGGACGTGGTCATCCCGTTGACGAACACGTTGCCGGCGTCCAGGTCGGTGGCGAAGCGCTCCTGCTCTTCGGGGTCGCGGGTCCAGGCGTTCGACCCGAGTCCGAAGGCGGTGCCGTTGGCCACCTCGATCGCCTCGTCGTACGACGACACGCGGTAGAGGCCGGCGACGGGCCCGAAGACCTCCTCGGACCACATCCGCATCTCCGGCCTCAGGTCGGTCACCACGGTCGGCGGGTAGAACCAGCCGGGGCCGGTGGGCGGCTCGCCGCCGCAGAGCACCGTGGCACCCCTGTCGACCGCGTCCCGCACCTGGGCGTGGATCTCGTCGCGCCCGCCCTCGCTGGCCAGCGGGCCGACGTCGGTGTCGGGGTCCATCGGGTCCCCGACCCGCAGGGCCGACATGTGCGCGGCGAACTTCTCGGCGAAGGCGTCGAACACGTCGGCGTGCACGATGAACCGCTTGGCGGCGATGCAGGACTGGCCGTTGTTCTGGCAGCGGGCGGTGGTCGCCACCTCGGCGGCCCGGTCGAGGTCCGCCGAGGGCATCACCACGAACGGGTCGCTCCCACCCAGCTCCAGCACCGTCTTCTTCAGCTCCCGGCCGGCGATCTGGGCGATCGAGCGGCCGGCGCCCTCGCTGCCGGTCAGCGTCGCCGCGCGTACGCGGGGGTCGCTGAGCACCCGGTCGACCTCGGCCGAGCCGACCAGCAGCGTGGTGAACGCCCCCTCCGGGAAGCCGGCACGGCGGAAGAGGTCCTCCAGCAGCAGCGCGGTCTGCGGCACGTTGGAGGCGTGCTTGAGCAGGCCGGTGTTGCCGGCCATCAGCGCCGGCGCGGCGAAGCGCATCACCTGCCAGAGCGGGAAGTTCCAGGGCATCACCGCGAGCACCGGCCCGATCGGCTGGTAGCGGACGAACGCCCGGGTGGCCTTGACCGCCGCCGCGTCGGCGGGCTCGTCGGCGAGGAACTCGGCGGCCTTCGCCGCGTAGAAGCGGCAGGCGGTGGCGCACTTGGTGACCTCGGCCTTGGCCGCCGCGTACGTCTTGCCCATCTCGGTGGTCATGAGCCGGGCGGTCTCGTCGCGTTCGGCCTCCAGCAGGTCGGCCGCCGCGGTCAGCCACCGCTCGCGCTGCGCGATCGTGGTGCCCCGCAGCTGGCGGTACGCCAGGTCGGCGCGCTCGATGGCGGCGTCGATCTGTTCGGCCGACATCGGGTCGTAGCTCTTGAGCACCTGTCCCGTGGCGGGGTTGGTGGTCGCGATGGGCATCTCGTACTCCTGTCACTCGAAGAGTGAGTGGCGGGCGCCCGGCTCCTCCCGGCGGCGGGCGGCACGGCGGCGCTGGATGATGATCAGGTCGACCACGGCGACCACCGCGAAGACCACGCAGAGGACCCCCAGCCACACCAGGTCGGCACGGAACGCCAGCACCGCGAACACGGCCATGGTGACCAGCCCGAACCCGGCGAGCAGGAGCCGCATGTTCAGCGCGCTGTAGGCGTGGCCGACCGTGCCACGGGCGCGCCGGGGCTGCGATCTCGTCATTGCACGGACCTACCCCCGATCGGCCGGCTTAACCCGCTCCGCGGCCACCCCGGCCCCCGCCGCGGGCCGCGTGGGCCGCGTCACGCCGCCGGTAAGGTGCGTTACACCCGGGCGCCATGAGCCGCCGGATCCGGCCCGGGCCGGGGAGGATGGTCGGCATGACCATGACCCACGCCCTGCCGGTGACCGTCGCCGTCGCGCGGCGCACCGATCCCGCCCGGACCAGCGAGATGGTGGCCTGGATGCGGGCCGGCACGGCGCTGGCCGAAGCGTTCCCGGGGTTCCTCGGGTCGGGCTGGGTACGCAGCGCGCCCGGCTCCGGCGAGTGGCACATCATCTACCGCTTCGCCGACCACGAGACGCTGCGCCGGTGGGAGGAGTCGCCGCAGCGGCACTGGTGGCTGTCCTCGGCGCAGGGCATCGTGGAGCACACCCGGGTGGAGCGGCGCACCGGGATCGAGGGCTGGTTCGACCCGCCGCGGGAGCACGTCGTCGAGACGGTGCCGGTCAGCGCCGATCCCACCGTGCCGCCGCCGTCCCCGCCACGCTGGAAGCAGGCCGTGACGATCTGGTTGGCCTTCTTCCCGCTCAGCCTCACCGCGACGCTGCTGACCAGCCGGCTCCTCCCCGACGTGCCCCTGGCCGCCCGGGTGCTGCTGATGACCCTCACGCTGACCCCGCTGATGACCTACCTGGTGCTGCCCCGGATCACGGCGTCCCTGCACTGGTGGCTGCACGGGCAGCGGCCGCCGTGGCGCCCGGCCCGCTGACCCCCCGTCGCCTGCCCCGCAGGCGGGCTGCCAATAGCAGGTCGAGGCGCGGCGGTACAGGGTTGTGCCGCATAGCCGACAGCAGCGGGTGACCGCACCCCGACCCGTGCGTACAGTTACCGCGCTGTTGCTCTCCGCTGCGGGACTGGGGAAGAGATGCCTCGACGCTGGGTCACCGCCGTCGCCTGTCTGCTGGCACTGGTCGCCCTCGCCTGCGAGGGCGGCGGGGACCCCGGCTCCCGCCCGCCGCGCGGGACGCCGTCGCCGGGCGGGTCCGGCGGCATCGCGGCGCTCGGCGACTCGATCAGCACCGGCTTCGGCTCCTGCCTGGTGCTGACCTCATGCCAGCGCAACTCGTGGTCCACCGGGGACGGGCTGCGCGTGGACAGCCTCTACCGCCGACTGCTCGACCGCACCCCCGCCATCCGCGGCCGGGCCTACAACCACGCCCGCCCGGGAGCGCGCGCGGCGTCGCTGGAGGGACAGGCCCAGCAGGCGGTACGCGACCGCGTCGACCACGTGACCGTGCTGATCGGGGCCAACGACGTGTGCCGGGGCGGCATCGAGGCGATGACACCCGTGACGCGGTTCCGCGCGGAGGTGGACCGGGGCCTGCGGGTGCTGCGGCAGGGCCGGCCGAAGGCACGGGTGCTGGTGGTGAGCATCCCGGACCTGTACCGGCTCTGGGAGGTCGGGCACACCGACGCCCGGGCGGTCCGCGCCTGGAAGCGGGGCGTCTGCCCGGCGCTGCTGGCCGACCCGGCCTCGACGGACCCGCTGGACCGGGCCCGCCGGGCGGCCGTCCGGGAGCGGATCGACGACTACAACGCCCAGCTCGCCGCCGCCTGCAAGGCGTACGGCTCACGCTGCCGCTACGACGGCGGGGCGGTGCACCGGGTGCGGTTCGACCTGGATCTCGTCAACCCGCTGGACTGGTTCCACCCCAACGCCGCCGGCCAGGACCGCCTGGCCGACGTGGCCTGGCGCGCCTCAGGCCTCGCCTCCTGACCGGCCCGGACCGGCCGTCACCGGCACGGACCGGTCGTCACGGGCACGGACCGGCCGTCACCGGCACGGACCGGCCGGGAAGCCGGCACGGGCGGGGAACCGACCCAGGGATCAGGGTCGGCGGGGTTCGGGGACGGCGCGGGTGCCGTAGTGGCGGTAGAGGGCGCGGGAACGGGCGGCCAGGTCCTTGGTGGCCGACGAGTTCGCCCAGGTGCCGAGGATGATCGCCGCCCCGGGCACCACCTTGGCGAAGAGCCGCTTCGCCGCGCGCACCCCGGCCATCTGGGCCAGGCGTACGCCCAGGCGCAGCATCACCTTCCCGAGCGGGTTCTGCCCGCCGCTGCCGAACAGGGCGCCGGCGCGCTCCCGCCCGGCGGCCACCCCGAGCGCGAGCCGGGCGCTCTCGGCCACCTTGTGCACCTTCTGCAGCACGAGCAGGTCGGTGGCCCGGTCGGGGTGCAGCGGGTCGACGCCGTACGCGGCGGCGACGTGCAGCACCATCCGAGCCTGGGTCCAGGCCAGCACGCCCACGTCGATCACGGCACCGGGCAGCCCGGCCGCCCCGGAGACGGCGCCGGAGAGCCGGGCATGGTTGACGAACTTGCGTACGGCCTGCTCCGCCAGGGCCTCGACGGAGGCCCCGGGCTGCTCGGCCCGGGCCCGCGCGGCCCACTGCGCCGCCTCCGGCCCCAGCCGGCGCACGGCCTCCAGGGCGAGGTGCTCCGGGGCGTACTGCGGATCCTCCCGCATCCGGTCCCAGAGCTTGAGCGGCGGCGCCTCCGGGACCTCCTGCGGAGGCGCCGGCACCACCGCCGGCGGCTGGGGCGCTCCCGCGGCGGGCTGGGTGGGCTGGCCGTCGACGGGCGCGGAATCGGTCACGGGTTCTCCCGGGGGTCGGAGAGGTCGTCTGGGGTCAGCGGCGGTTCTGGAGCTTGGCGGCGAGGCCCTTCAGCTTCTGCTGGGTGCCGGGCTTGGCCAGCTCGCGCCGGCCACGGTCGATCAGTTGCTGGCCCTTCGGCGAGCGCAGGAAGGTGCTGATCCGCTGCATCAGAGACATGTCGTCCTCCTGTCGGTGGTGCCTCTTCCATGTGTACCCCGGAACGACAACATCCGTACCCCGGACACCCGAACCGCAACCGTCCACTGTGGTCGGCGGAAGACTACTGGCCGGCCTCCAGGATCGCCTCCACGACCTCCGCGGCCCGCCACTCGTGCTTGGCGTAGTGCTCCGGGTAGGCCGAGATCTGCACCGCCTGGGCGGCGTCGGTCAGGCGCATCTGCCGCCAGCCGGGCACCTGCGCCAGCGCGGCGAGGAACTGCCGGGTGGCGAACTCCGGATCCATCAGCTGCCCCACCTCGCCCCACCCGCTGCTGGAGCGCTGCTGGAACAGCCCGACCGAGTCGTGGTCCCAACCGATGCCCTGGTGGGGGTAGTTCCGGGACTCGGGGAGCACCCCGCTGGCGACGTTGTAGAGGTTGCTCTCCCGCATCGCGGTGGCGACCGCGATGACGAACGCGCGCCGGGGCATGTCCATCTTCCGCCCCGTCCGCACGATCACCTCGGCGTTCTCCATCTGGGCGTTGTCGAGACCGGCCACGGGCGCGGGGTCGACGGGCCTGCGCTTGGTCTTCTTCGGGGCGGGGCTGGCGGTGTCCGGGTCGGCGGCGGGGGTGGAGGCGGGGGCGCGTTCCAGGCTGCGGGAGGCAGCGTCCGCCTCGGCGCGCTCCGCGAGCGCGGAGGGGGCGGCGACGGGGGCCGGGTCGGCGGCGGAGTCGTCCCGGGCGCCCTGGGCGACGGCGGCCAGGGCGAGGCAGCACAGCACGCCGGCGGCGAGGGCGACCCGGGCCCGGGCCGGTGCGGGCAGCAGCATCCGGGCGTACGTCCCGACGGAACGGAGGCCAGCCGGCCGATCGTGCGAGGGGTACCGTCCGAACGGTCAATCGGGTCACCAGGGGTGATCTGATTGTCGAGGGTGCGGTCGTCACGCATCAGCCGAGGCTAGGCAGACCCAAACTCCGATCACCCCGGGTGATCTCGTGGCATTTTTCACGAAAGCGCCCCACCTGCGGGACGCCTCGGCCCTCTCGGGTGAGCCGGGGACGCACCTCGCGCACCGGGCATACCTCGCGGCGGCGTCCGGGCGCCCCCTGGCCGCACGGGAGGGGACGTAGCGTCGACGCCGAGTGCATGATCCCCGGGTTCACCCTTTCGGCCGATAGGCTGGTCCACCTCACGGCCATCGCTGGGCGTCCGACGGTGGAGTTGCGGGGATACGCCCTGATTGCTGATCACGCGGCGGCCCCCCGGAAGCCGCCGGCAGGAATGCATGAGGATGGCGGGTACGTTCCCCGAACGGGTGCCGTCCCCCGCGCGGCGACCCGTACGCACGACCCAGGGAGGTCCACACCGGTGCTCGACCCACACGAGCTCTACGAACTCATCGACGAGCTGCCCGACCTCGGTCAGCCCGTCCTGATCCAGGCCCTCACCGGGTTCGTCGACGCCGGCAGCGCCACCCGACTGGCCAGGGAGCAGCTGCTCACCTCGCTGGACGCCCGCCCGATCGCCCGGTTCGACGTCGACCAGCTCTTCGACTACCGCTCGCGCCGGCCGGTGATGACCTTCGTCGAGGACCACTGGGAGTCGTACGACGCCCCGGCGTTGGAGCTGCACGTGCTGCGCGACGACGACGAGACACCCTTCCTGCTGCTCACCGGCCCGGAGCCGGACCTGCAGTGGGAGCGCTTCGTGGCCGCCGTCGGCGCGCTCACCGCGCGGCTGGACGTCCGGCTCACCGTGGGGCTCAACGCGATCCCGATGGCCGTGCCGCACACCCGCCCCGCCGGGGTGACCGCGCACGCCACCCGGCGCGAGCTGATCGCCGGCTACGAGCCGTGGTTGCAGCGGGTGCAGGTGCCGGGCAGCGTCGGGCACCTGCTGGAGTTCCGCCTCGGCGAGCTGGGCCGCGACGCCCTGGGCTTCGCCGCCCACGTGCCGCACTACGTGGCGCAGACCGAGTACCCGGCCGCCGCCGAGGTGCTGCTCGCCTCCGTGTCCCGCAGCACCGGGCTGCTGCTGCCCCGCGACGGGCTGCGCTCGGCCGCCGAGGTGGTCCGGCTGGAGATCGACCGGCAGGTCGCGCAGACCGACGAGGCCGCCCAGCTGGTGCAGGCCCTCGAGGAGCAGTACGACGCGTTCGCGCGGGGCCGGGGCGAGCGGAGCCTGCTCGCCAAGGAGACGGGGCCGCTGCCGACCGCCGACGAGCTGGGCGCAGAGCTGGAGCGGTTCCTGGCCGAGCAGACCCGCCCGGGCGACACCCCGAACACCTGACGGGCCGCCGGCGCGACACCCCGGGAGCTGACGCGGCGGCGCGGGCGCGGATGGGGCAGGCTGGACCCATGCGCCTGGCGACCTGGAACGTGAACTCGGTGAAGGCCCGCCTGCCCCGGCTGCTGGAGTGGCTGGCCGGCACCGGGCCGGACGTCGTCTGCCTGCAGGAGACGAAGTGCCCGGACGGGGCCTTCCCGGTGGCCGAGGTCGGCGAACTGGGCTACCACGTGGCCAGCCACAGCGACGGCCGGTGGAACGGGGTGGCGATCCTGTCCCGGGTCGGCCTGGCCGACGTGGTGGTGGGGTTCCCGGGCGAGCCGGGGTTCCCCGAGCCGGAGGCCCGGGCCATCTCCGCGACCTGCGACGGGTTGCGGGTCTGGTCGGTGTACGTGCCGAACGGCCGCACGCCGGACGACCCGCACTACGCGTACAAGTTGTCCTGGTTCGCGGCGCTGCGGGACGCCCTGGAGACGGAGTTGGCGAGCGGGGTGCCGCTGGCCGTCTGCGGTGACTTCAACGTCGCCCCGACCGACGCCGACGTCTGGGACCCGGCGGTGTTCACCCACTCCACGCACGTCACCCCGGCCGAGCGGGCGGCCCTCGCGGCGCTGCGCGACCTCGGACTCTCCGACGTGGTGCCCACCCCGATGAAGGGCCCCCACCCGTTCACCTACTGGGACTACCGGGCGGGGATGTTCCACCAGAACAAGGGCATGCGGATCGACCTCGTGTACGCCTCGGCGCCGTTCACGCGGGCGGTCCGCTCGGCGTACGTGGACCGGGAGGCCCGCAAGGGCAAGGGCCCGTCCGACCATGCCCCGATCGTGGTGGACGCCGACCTGGTTCCGGCGGTCGAGTCGTTCTGAGCCCCGACGGCGTGACTAGGGTGGAGCCATGGCAGTCGTG
Organism: Micromonospora sp. NPDC047465; assembly: GCF_040643125.1. Classification (NCBI taxonomy): domain Bacteria; kingdom Bacillati; phylum Actinomycetota; class Actinomycetes; order Micromonosporales; family Micromonosporaceae; genus Micromonospora; species Micromonospora sp. NPDC047465. Next base: position 204,353 of record NZ_JBEYTP010000003.1, on the reverse strand, counting down.
AAGATCAACGCGATCGACGTCCCTCCCGGCGCGGGCGAGGAGTTGGAGAAGCGGTTCGCCGCCCGGGCCGGCGCCGTGGAGAACTCCCCCGGGTTCCTCGGCTTCGAGCTGCTCCGCCCGGTCGCCGGGGAGAACCGCTACTTCGTCTACACGCGGTGGGAGAGCGAGGAGGCCTACCAGGCGTGGGCCGCCGGGCCCTCCCGCGCCGCCCACGCCGGCACGGGCGAACGGCGCCCCCCGGTCGCCTCGGGCGCCAGCCTCCTGGAGTTCGAGGTCGTCCAGCAGGTCCCGCCCCGCCCCTGACCCCGTCCCGGGTGGGTCAGGCGGGGCGGGAGGAGGTCAGGGTGGCGAAGGCGATGATGTTGTCGGCGTAGCCCGTCCCGCCGCCGAGCCAGTCGCCGCCGCAGGTGATGAGGCGCAGACCCGGCGGGCCCTCGTCGCCGTAGACCCGCTCCGCCGGCAGCCGCTCCTTCGGGAAGTGCTCCACCGAGTCGACCCGGAACACCACGACCGAGCGGTCCGCCCGGGTCACCTCGACCGTGTCGCCCGGGCGCAGCCTGTGCAGGTCGTAGAAGACCGACGGGCCCCTCTTGGTGTCCACGTGCCCCACGATGACCGCCGGGCCCGGCTCGCCCGGGGTCGGGCCCCGGTCGTACCAGCCGGTCTCGTCGGCCCGGTCGAGCGGCGGGACGGCGATCGAGCCGTCCCGGGCCTCGCCCACGGGCGCCACCGGCGCGGCCACCTCGATCGAGGGGATCGACAGGCGTACGGGCCGGCTGGCCGACAGGGCGCCGCTCTCGCCGCGGGCCGGACGCGACTCCCCCACGCCGGCGGCCCAGTCGAACGGCCCGGCCGTCCTCCCCAGCCCCGCCCCGGTGGCGAAGACCCCGACCAGCACCAGCACCACGGCCAGCGGCACCGACCAGGGGCGGCGTCCGGGCGGCGGACGCCGGCGGGCCGCTGCGGCGGGCGACTGGGGGGCGGGCGAGGTGGCCATGAGCGGGCTCACCGTCGGGCGGCGTCACGGGCGGAGCGCGGGCGGCGCGCCGCGACCACCGCGAGGACGATGCCGGCCACGGTCAGCGCGAGACCACCGGGAAGCAGCAGCCCGCCGGTGAACCCGCCGTCGCCTCCGCCGAAGCCCGTCGCCGGGCCGCGACTGGGCTTCACCGCCTTGACCACCTGGAGCATGGTCGAGGCGGTCTCCCCGTCGGGGCACTCCAGCTTGACCCGGTAGTTGCCGGGCCGGGTGCGCTCGCGCACCATCGGCGCGGCGGTCAGCAGCCCGAACTGCGGCTGCACCTGCACCCGGCCGAAGGCGTCCGAGACCACGATCGCGGGGATCGAGTTGTCCCGGCAACTGGCCCGGATGCCGACGAGGAAGCCCGGCTGCACGGTGCTCGGGCTGACCTCGACGAAGACGGTGGGCTCCGGCGGCTTCGGCTGCGGCGGGCCCCCCGGCGCGGGCTCCGCCCGCAATCCGGCAACGGGGAGGCCGACGGCGACAGGGAGGCCGACGGCGACAGGGAGGCCGACGGCAGCGGGGAGGCCGGTGGTCGGCGGGGCGGCCCCGGCCGGCCAGGCCGCGAGCAGCGGGCCGGCGAGCGCGGTCGCGATCGCCAGCGCCAGACCGCCGCGGTGCACTGACACGACGCCACCTCCCGGCGCGTTGAGGCAGTGCCGGGCAACACCAGGAGCCCGGTCTGCCGTACGGGATGGATCCTCTCATCCCCGGGCGAACATCACATCCGATCCGGCGCGGTCGTCGCGTACGCTCGGGTCGTTGTGACCTCCATCGACTCTCCCGCCGCCGCGCCCGCGCCGCCCGCCGCCCGGACGATCCGCACCTTCCATCCGCGCCGCGGCCGGATGAGCAGCCGCCAGACGGAGGCGTTGGACCGGCTCTGGCCGGTCCACGGCCTGCTCGTCCCGGACGAGCCCGGCACGCCGGTGGACCTGGCCGGCCTGTTCGGTCGTCGGGCCCCGGTGGTGGTGGAGATCGGGTCCGGGATGGGCGACACCACCGCCGCGATGGCCGCCGCCGACCCGGATCGAGACTATCTGGCGGTCGAGGTGCACACGCCCGGAATCGCCAACCTGCTGGACCTGGTGGACCGGCACGGCCTGCGCAACGTGCGGGTGGCGCAGGGCGACGCGCTGGACCTGGTGGCCGGCCTGCCGGCGGCGTCGCTGGACGCGGTGCACGTCTTCTTCCCGGACCCGTGGCCCAAGTCGCGGCACCACAAGCGGCGGATCATCCAGCCGGCCCACGTCGCGCTGCTGCGCTCCCGGCTGGCGCCCGGCGGCACCCTGCACTGCGCCACCGACTGGGCCGAGTACGCCGAGGCGATGCGGGAGACCCTGGACGCCGACCCGGGGCTGGTCAACGCGCACGACGGCTTCGCCCCCCGCCCGCCACACCGCCCGGTCACCAAGTTCGAACGCCGAGCCCTGACGGCCGGCCGCCCGGTCTTCGACCTGATCTACCGGCGGGCGTGACAGAAGGCCCGGTCACCGTATTCCATGGTGCGGGGTCTCCTTCCCCACGCCCGACGGTCCGGGGCCGGTTGGCGCGCGGGGGCATGATCCAGGCACCATGGGACCCGCTATGACGCTCACCGCCGCGCTGCCGACCAGCGCCGACCCCGACACCCTCTTCGACGCGTTCGCCGGCTGGGCGAAGGAGCGCGGCCTCGACCTCTACCCCCACCAGGAGGAGGCGGTCATCGAGATCGTCTCCGGCGCCAACGTGATCATGAATACGCCGACCGGCTCCGGCAAGAGCCTGGTGGCGATCGCGGCGCACTTCGCGGCCCTGGCCGACGACCGGACCACCTTCTACACCGCCCCGATCAAGGCCCTGGTGTCGGAGAAGTTCTTCGCCCTCTGCGAGGTCTTCGGCGCCGACAACGTCGGCATGCTGACCGGCGACGCCAGCGTCAACGCCGACGCCCCGATCATCTGCTGCACGGCGGAGATCCTGGCCAACCTGGCGCTGCGCGAGGGCGACCGGGCCGACGTCGGCCAGGTGATCATGGACGAGTTCCACTTCTACGCCGAGCCGGACCGCGGCTGGGCGTGGCAGGTGCCGCTGATCGAGCTGCCGCAGGCCCAGTTCGTCCTCATGTCGGCCACGCTCGGCGACACCACCCGCTTCGTCGACGACCTGACCCGGCGCACCGGCCGGCCCACCGCCGTCGTCCGCTCGGCCGAGCGGCCGGTCCCGCTCCTCTTCTCGTACGCGATGACGCCGCTGCACGAGACCCTGGAGGAGTTGCTGGAGACGAAGCAGGCGCCGGTCTACGTCGTGCACTTCACCCAGGCCGCCGCCCTGGAACGCGCCCAGGCCCTGATGAGCGTGAACGTCTGCACCCGGGCCGAGAAGGACATGATCGCCCAGGCCATCGGGAACTTCCGGTTCACCTCCGGCTTCGGCAAGACCCTGTCCCGGCTGGTCCGGCACGGCATCGGCGTGCACCACGCCGGCATGCTGCCCAAGTACCGCCGGCTGGTGGAGACCCTCGCCCAGGCCGGCCTGCTCAAGGTCATCTGCGGCACGGACACCCTCGGCGTCGGGATCAACGTGCCGATCCGCACCGTGCTGTTCACCGGCCTGTCCAAGTACGACGGCGTGCGCACCCGGCTGCTCAAGGCCCGCGAGTTCCACCAGATCGCCGGACGGGCCGGTCGGGCCGGCTTCGACACCATCGGCCGGGTGGTGGTACAGGCCCCGGAGCACGTCATCGACAACGAGAAGGCCCTGGCCAAGGCCGGCGACGACCCGAAGAAGCGGCGCAAGGTGGTGCGCAAGAAGCCACCGGAGGGGTCGATCGGCTGGGGCAAGCCCACCTTCGAGCGCCTGGTCGAGGCCGAGCCCGAGCCGTTGACGTCCAGCTTCCAGGTCAGCCACTCGATGCTGCTCAACGTGATCGGCCGCCCCGGCGACGCGTTCGCGGCGATGCGGCACCTGCTCACCGACAACCACGAGGACCGGGCCGCCCAGCGCCGGCACATCCGGCGCGCCATCGCCATCTACCGGGCGCTGCGCGCCGGCGGGGTGGTCGAGCAGCTCGACGAGCCGGACGAGACCGGACGGCGGGTCCGTCTCACCGTCGACCTCCAGCTCGACTTCGCCCTCAACCAGCCGTTGTCACCGCTGGCCCTCGCGGCGATCGAGCTGCTCGACGTCGAGTCCCCCTCGTACGCCCTCGACGTCCTCTCGGTGATCGAGTCGATCCTCGACGACCCGCGCCAGGTGCTCTCCGCGCAGCAGTTCAAGGCCCGCGGCGAGGCGGTCGCCGCGATGAAGGCCGAGGGGATCGAGTACGAGGCCCGACTCGAACTGCTCGACGAGGTGACCTGGCCCAAGCCCCTCGCGGAGCTGCTGGAGTCGGCGTACGAGATGTACCGGCAGGGCCACCCGTGGGTGGCCGACCACCAGCTCTCCCCCAAGTCCGTGGTGCGGGACATGTACGAGCGGGCGATGACCTTCACGGAGTACGTCCAGTTCTACGGGCTGTCCCGCTCCGAGGGCCTCGTGCTGCGCTACCTCGCGGACGCGTACAAGACGCTGCGGCAGACCGTGCCCGAGGACGCGAAGACCGAGGAGCTGGTCGACCTCATCGAGTGGCTCGGCGAGCTGGTCCGCCAGGTCGACTCCAGCCTGATCGACGAGTGGGAGCGGCTGCGCAACCCCACCGACGCCGCCGAGGCGGCCGAGGCGCTGGACGACCGCGTCCCGGCGGTCACCCGCAACGCCCGCGCCTTCCGGGTGCTGGTGCGCAACGCCCTGTTCCGCCGGGTCGAGCTGGCCGCGCTGCGCCGCTGGCACGACCTCGGCGAACTGGACGCCGCGTCGGGCTGGGACGCCGACGCCTGGGCCGACGCGCTGGAGCCGTACTTCGAGGCGTACGACTCGATCGGGGTGGGGCCGGACGCGCGCGGGCCGGCGCTGCTCATGATCGAACAGGGTCGGGAGAAGTGGAGCGTACGGCAGATCCTGGACGACCCCGAGGGCGACCACGACTGGGGCATCAGCGCCGAGGTCGACCTCGCCGCCTCCGACGAGGCGGGCGCCGCGGTGGTCCGGATCACCTCCGTCGGCCAACTCTAGGTCGTTCCATGGGACCGCCCGGGATGCCCCGGGCGGTGTCCCGTCCGATCGAGGATGACGAGTCACGCCGGTGCGGAGCTGAGGTCCGTCACGTAGACAGGGGCGACCGGACCCGTCCAGGTCTGGTTGGCTGGCTCAGCGGATCTTGCGCGGGCACGGTGCCGATGGTCATTCGGGACGCTGTGCGATGAAGACCATCTCGCGACCTGGCCGATCCGGTGCCTGCCGTACCTCGCTGACGAGATAGCCCGCGCCGGCGAGGGATGCGGCCACCTCGTCGCGGCGACGAAACCGCAGGGTGGAGTCGGACGTCAGCCGCGTGCCGTCCGACGTGAAGACGAACGTCCAGCGGAAGGAGACCAGGTCGCCGCTGACGTCGATCAGGTCGACCCACGTCTCGACCTCGCCAACGCCTGGGATCATCGTGTGCTTGTGCGATCGTTCGTGGTTCCACTCCAACCACGCTTTCGCCGTCGGGTCGCGGGTCTCGAAGACCAGGCGTCCTCCTGGGCGCAGCGCCGCGTGCGCCGCCAGCAGAGTCGAGGCCCAGTCCTCGTCGGTCAGGAAGACCTGGGCGACGTTCGCGGTCATCGTCGCCAGATCCACCTGGAGCGGGGGCAGGTCCACCGCGTAACCGTGCAGCCACCGCACCCGATCGGCACCGGGCTTGGTCCGTGCGACCTCCAACGATGCCGCCGCCGGGTCCACCGCTGTCACGTCCAGGTCCTGGTGGGCGAGCAGACACGCGAAGGTGCCGGTGCCGCAGCCGATATCGAGGACGCTGTGCGCGCCGAACTCCCGGGCCATGGCCGCGTATACGTCCAGGTCACTGCGGTCGGGGTCCAGGGGGTCGTAGACCTCGGCCAGACGGCGCTCCGCGAAGATCGGGTCAGCCACGCGGTCACCGTATCCTCTTGGTCCGGAGTGGACGAGCGAGATCGCGTTGTCCAGGCCGGCAGACAAGTCGGCGGCGTGACCACGGCTTTTGGGGCAACTCTGGGCGTCGGCCGGGTCGGCTACGCTGCGCTGGCTCACTGCCCGGCGATCGTGGTCGGCCGGGTCCCACCCTCCTGTGAAGAGAGACGACGTGAACATTCGACGGTGGGGCGTCGGCGTGCTCGCCGCCACCCTGTTCGTGCCCGGTCTGGCCGCTTGCAAGTCGGACGAACCGGCGCCGGCTGCCGGCGGCCCGGCCGCGTCGGCCGTCCCCTCCGATCCGAAGGAGGCGCTGCTCGCCTCCATGAAGGAGATCGAGAAGGGCAACTTCACCTTCGTCGTGACCAGTGACGGGGACTTCGCCGTAAGCGGCACGGTGCACCTGCCGTCGAAGAGCGCCGAGATGAAGATGGGTGGCCAGGCCACCGAAGACCTCACCATGCAGACGCATTTCGTCCACATCGACGCCGACACCTGGGCCCTGCTCGAGTTCGGTGGCGCGATGGCCGAGATGATCCCCGAGGTCAACGCCCTCAAGGGCAAGTACCAGCATCTCGACCGGTCGAAGATCAAGGACGTCAAGGATCTCCAGTTCGACTTCGTCGATGTCGACCCGGCCGGCACCAAGCCACTCATCGAGGCGATCACCGAGGTCGAGAAGACCGGCGAGGGCGCGTACGCGGGAACGGTTGACGGGTCCAAGGCCACCGACTCGGATTGGTTCGACGCCGACACGCTGAAGGAACTCGGCGGCAAGGCTGGAGCGGTTCCCTTCACCGCGCAGCTCGACGGCCAGGGGCGGCTGAGCAAGATGACCCTTCAGATGCCCGCGTCGGCCACGAGCAAGGCGCAGGAAATCACCGTCACCTACGCCGACTACGGAACCGCCACCCCGGTGCGGAAGCCACCGGCGGACAAGATCGTCGAGGCGTCCGACGACGTCTACGACATGCTCACCTGAGCATCGGTCTGCGGGGACGGGGCGGCGTTCTGCCGCCCCGTCCCGCGTCACACCCAGCTCCTCGTGCCGCTCGGCGGCCATCTCATCGCAAGTTGCTCGGTCACAGACAACCTCGTTCGCCGCCTGGGCGATGTCACACCGGTCGATTAGAATGTATGTACTAATCGAGTTCCTGACCTGGGAGGACGTCCGTGACCACGCCCGCCTCCGGCTCACCCACCCCCTACGCCACCCTGCTCGGCTTCACCCGCTACGTCGACCGCACCGGCCCCACCAAGGCCACCTTCGTCGGGGGCCTGCGCAAGCAGCGGGTCAGCCGCTCCGGCTTCAACCCGCACGGCCAGTTCGTCAAGGCGCTCAAGGCCGACATCGCCTTCCACACCGGCGGCACCCACCTCGACCAGGTGGTCGACGTGGTCAAGCCCCGCTGGCGCCCGCTCTACGAGGCCCTCGTCCCCGGCGCGCGGGCCTGGCTGCACTCCCTCGGCGAGCCGAGGGCCGTCGACCTCGCCCAGACCCGCGACGCGCTCGCCATGCTCGGCGACCTGCCCGTCAAGATCAACCCCCAGTTCGGCGTACGCCACGCCGACGGTCGCGTCGAGGCCGTCCGCCTGCACTTCGACGAGGCCCCGCCCAGCCCGGAGGCGGTGCTCGCCACCCTGCACCTGATGGCCCGGCACATGGACGCGGTGCTCCCGCACGCCGAGCCGGTCCTGGTGGACGTCCGCCGGGGCGAGGCCCACCGCATGCCCGCCGACGCCCGGCCCGAGCAGATCGAGCGTTGGCTGGCCGGCGAGGCGGCCGCCTTCCAGGCGATCTGGGCCACAGCCGCCTGACCCCACCCACCACCCGCCCCCTCGACGGGCCCACCCTGGGCCCCGACGCGCGCCACCTTCCGGAGCCGGCCGACACCGCGCCCGGGAGGTGGCGCGTCGCCGTTCCGGCGGTCCGCCGCGCCCCGGCGACCACCCGGAGGCCACGTCCTTCGGGCGCGATTCGCCCAGGTCGGCGACAGAACGGCGGCGCGGCGACAATCACTTTCCGTGTCAACGGTTGAGCCTTCAACCATCTCCGGGTACGGTGGTCCCCGGCGGTATCCGACAGGCCCGGCGGACCGAGATCCGGGCCGCGAGGCGTTCCGCCCGCCGGTCGCGTCGCGCCCGGCCGTCCGCGACACGGCGCGCGTCGATCCGACCGGCCGTTCGGCAGTCCACCAGCATGAGGAGCAGAACCATGACCCTGCCCACCACCGTCCGTGACGTCGCGATGTTGCTCGCCCGGATCGGCGTCGGCATCGTCTTCTTCGCCCACGGCTGGCAGAAGCTGGTCACCAACGGCGTCGACGGGACCGCCGCCTTCTTCGACCAGGCCGGCGTACCCCTGCCGACCCTGTCCGCGTGGTTCGCCACGGGCGTCGAGCTGCTCGGCGGCGCGGCGCTGCTCCTCGGCGCGGTCGTCCCGATCGCCGGTGTCCTGCTCGCGCTGGACATGCTCGGCGCGTTCATCTTCGTGCACGCCGGCAACGGCCTGTTCGTGGACAAGGGCGGCTACGAGCTCGTCCTCGTCCTCGGCGCGGCGAGCCTGCTGCTGGCGGCGGTCGGGGCCGGCCGGCTCAGCGTCGACCACCTGCTGACCGGCCGCCGCCGGGCCGCCGAACCGGCCCCCGCCGGCCGGGCCTGACCCGCACAACGCAGTGGTGGCCGCACCGGGGACGGTGCGGCCACCACAGGCGGTTGCCCGGCGGACCCGGGCGGACGTCGGTCAGGCGGTGAGGTACTTCGCCAGGTCGTCGAGGATCCGGCTGGCGGCGCCGACGCCGATGCCGGTCATCCAGATCTGGTCGGAGACGACGTGCGCCTTGCCCGCCTTGACCGCCGGCAGGGCCTTCCACAGCGTCCCGCCGGTGACCTTGGCCTGCTCGGCGGCGGCCTTCTCGCCGTACGCGGTCACGAAGATGACGTCACCGTCGACCTCGCCGATGCGCTCCGGGCTCACCCGGTCCATCCGCCGGTCCTCCTTGCCGGTCAGCAGCTGCCGCTCGGGGCGGCCCAGGCCGGTGTCGCCGATCACGATGCCGGAGAACGAGTCCGGCCCGTACACGCGGATCTCGGTCGGCATGAAGCGGACGATGGACACCTTGCGGTCGGCGGCGTCGCCCAGCTTGGCGCCGAACTCCTTGGCCCGGGTCTCGTACGCGGTGAGCAGGTCCTTGGCCTGCTGCTCCTTGCCGAGCGCCTTGCCGTCGAGGAGGAAGTTCTCCTTCCAGGTGGTGCCGACCTTCTCGGTGAACACGGTCGGCGCGATGGCCTTCAGCTCGTCGTAGAACTTCTCCTGGCGGAACTTGCTGCCCAGAATCAGGTCCGGCTTGAGGGCGTTGATGGCCTCCAGGTCGGGCTCGGTGAGCACCCCGACCTCCTTGATGCCGGCGAGCTTCTCCTCGCCGAAGTAGGTCGGCCAGCTCTTCGCCTCGCCCGCGGTGGCGGCGCCGACCGGCGTGACGCCGAGGGACAGCGCGGTGTCGATCTTGTCGGTGTCGAGCACGACGACCCGCTTCGGGTCGGCCGGCACCTTGGTGGTGCCCATGGCGTGGGTGATCTCCCGGGTCTCCCCGGTGGTGGTGCCGGCGACCGGGTCGCTCTCACCGCAGGCGGTGAGGCCGACGCCGAGGGCCAGCGCCGCGGTGAGGGCGGCGGCGAGACGACGCATCAGATTCCTTTCGAGGGGTACGAGCCGGTGCGCGGGGTGAGCGCGTCCTCGGCCGGGGGGCGGGCCGCCGGGGCCGGCGGTCCCGCCGGAGCTGAGCCGACCAGGTCGGCCGCGTCGGACGGCCGGGTCAGCGAGGGGCTGGTGAGCGCGGGCACCACGAGGGGCGCCCCGGTCACCGGGCAGGGCACGACCACGCAGTCGAGCCCGAAGACGTCCCGGACCAGTTCGGCGGTGAGGATCTCCCGGGGCGGCCCGGCGGCCACCACGGCGCCGGACCGCATCGCGACCAGGTGGTCGGCGTACCGGGCGGCCTGGTTGAGGTCGTGCAGCACGGCCACCACCGTCCGGCCCCGCTCGGCGCGCAGCCGGTGCAGCAGGTCCAGCACCTCCACCTGGTGGGCGAGGTCGAGGAAGGTGGTCGGCTCGTCGAGCAGCAGCGCCTCGGTGTCCTGGGCGAGGGTCATGGCGATCCAGACGCGCTGCCGCTGGCCGCCGGAGAGGGTGTCCACGGGCCGGCCGGCCAGCCCGGCCACGTCGGCGAGCGCCATGGCCCGGTCGACGGCGGCGCTGTCCTCCTCCGACCACTGCCGCCACCACCGCTGGTACGGCTGCCGGCCCCGGCCGACCAGGTCGGCGACGGTGACCCCCTCCGGCACCAGCGGACTCTGCGGCAGCACGCCGAGCCGCCGGGCGACCTCGCGGGTCGGCAGGTCCCGGATGGCGGCGCCGTCGAGCAGCACCGCGCCCCGCCGGGGTGTGAGCAGGCGGGCCATGGTGCGCAGCAGGGTGGACTTGCCGCAGGCGTTGGGCCCGACGATCACGGTGAACGCGTCGGCGGGCAGCTCCAGGTCGAGCCCGTCCAGCACCGTCCGCTCGTCGTAGCCGGCGACCAGGTCGCGGGTGGAGAGCATCATGCCTCCTTGCCAGGGTGGGACATCACGAGGGCCGCCGGCGGCCGCGGACCAGCAGGAAGATCAGGTACGGGCCGCCGATGGCGGCGGTCAGCACCCCTGCGGGCAGCTGGGTGGGGGCGAAGAGCCGCCGGCCGGCCAGGTCGGCCAGCACCAGCAGCAGCGCCCCGAGCAGGGCGGCGCAGACCAGCGGGGGGCGCTCCGCGCGGACCAGCCGCCGGGCCAGTTGCGGGGCGACCAGGGCGACGAAGTCGACCGCGCCCACCTGGGCGGTGACCATCGCGGCGGCCAGCACCCCGGTGCCGGCGAGGCCGACCCGGCGGGCCACCGGGCGCAGGCCGATCCCCCGGGCGGTGTCGTCGTCCAGCGCGGTGCTGTTCAGCGCCCAGCCGGCCCAGGCGAGCACCGGCAGGAGCGCGACGAGGGTGGCGGCGATCCAGAGGGCCTCGGTCCAGCCCTTGCCGGCGAGCGTGCCGATCAGCCAGATCTGCGCGCGCAGCCCGTCGATCGGGTCGGCGGTGAGCATGACCACCTCGGTCAGGGCCCGCAGCGCGAAGGCGACCGCCACGCCGGCGAGCACGAACCGCTGGGCGGCCAACCCGTGCCGGGCGCCGAGGACGAACAGCAGCGCGGCGGCGGCCAGGCCACCGGCCAGCGCCGCCGGCGCCACGATCACCGCGGCGGCCCCGCCGGTCAGGGCCACCGTGGCGGCGAGGCCGGCGCCCTGGGTGATGCCGACGACGTCCGGGCTGGCGAGCGGGTTGCGGGCCACGCTCTGGATCAGCGTGCCGGCGACCCCGAAGGCCGCGCCGGCCACCGCGGCCAGCACCAGCCGGGGCAGCCGCAGGTCGAAGACGACCAGGTCGTACGGGGTGCCGGCGCCGGAGAGGGCGCGCAGCACGTCGACCGGGGCGACGTACGGGGTGCCGAGGGAGAGGCTGAGCACCCCGGCGCCCAGCAGCAGCACGACCAGCGTGGCGGCGACCAGCACCGAGCGGCGGCGGATCTGCACGCTGACCGGGCCGACGCGCACCAGCGAGCGCCCGGGCAGCGCGACGACTCCGGCACGGGGGCGGCCCGTCGACCGGTCGGCCGGCTTCCGGGCGGCGGGGCGGGTGGGGGCGGTCACGCCGTCACCACCTTCGCGCGGCGGACCAGCCAGGCCAGCAGCGGGGCGCCGACGAGTGCGGTGACGATGCCCGCCGGCACCTCCCCGGGCGGGGCGACCAGCCGGCCGACGACGTCGGCGCCGAGCAGCAGCGCGGGCCCGAGCAGCGCGGAGACCGCCAGGGTCCAGCGGTGGTCGGCGCCGACCAGGGCGCGGGCCAGGTGCGGCACGGCGAGCCCGACGAAGGCGATCGGACCGGCGGCGGCGACGGCCGCCCCGGTGAGGAGCACGGCGGCGACGCCGCCGCCGAGGCGGACCAGCCCGATCCGGTGCCCGAGGCCCCGGGCCACGTCGTCGCCGAGGGCGAGGGCGTCCAGGCCGCGGGCGACGAGGGCGGCCAGCACCAGCCCGGCGAGCACGAACGGCAGCACCTGGGCGGCCACCGAGACATCCCGCCCGGTGAGCCCGCCGACCACCCAGAACCGGTAGTCCTCGAACGTGCGGGCGTCGATGCTGAGCAGCGCGTACACCACGGAGGCGAGACTGGCGTCGAGGGCCGCGCCGACCAGCGCGAGAGTGACCGGGCTGGCGCCCTCGCGGGCGCGGGTGGCGACGGCGAAGACCAGCAGGCCGGCGAGGAGCGCGCCGCCGATGCCGAACCAGACGTAGCCGGCGAGGCTGCCGACGCCGAACACGGAGATGGCGAGCACCACGCCGAACGACGCGCCGGCGCTGATCCCGAGGATGCGCGGCTCCGCGAGCGGGTTGCGGGTCAGCGCCTGGAAGAGCACCCCGGCGACGGCGAGCGCCAGCCCGACGACGAGGCCGAGGGCGGTGCGCGGCATCCGCAGCTCCCGGACGATGGTGGTGGCCTCGCCGCCGTCCGGGGCGACCAGGGCGCGCCACACCTCGTCGACGGCGAGCGACCGGCTGCCGAGCGCGAAGCTCGCCAGCACGGCCAACAGCAGCGCCAGCGCGGCGGCGACGGCGACCGCCGCCCGGCGACCGCCACGCGCGCGGGGCCGGGTGCCGGCCGGGGCCGGTGGGGTGGCGAGGGTGGTCACGAGTCTCCCGCAAGCTGTGCTTAGGTTCGCCTTACCTTAGACCACCCGGTTAGGGCCGCCTAACCAGCGGTGGTCGATCCGCCGCGCCGCCGCCCGGCGGCACGTCCCGGCCCTACGCTGGAGGGATGCGATTCGACCAGCACACGGTGGTGCTCCTGGTGCGCCCGCCGGACGCCCCGGAGCTGCCGCTGGACGCGGCCGACCGGTTGCAGGACGCCCACCTGGCCCACCAGGCGGGGCTGGTGGACCAGGGTCTCGTCCTGGCGGCAGGGCCCTTCGTGGCGGCCGACGACGACCGGCTGCGCGGGTTCGTCGTGCTCCCGATCAGCCCGGAGGAGGCCCGCGAGCTGTATCACAACGACCCGGCCGTGCGGGCCGGGCAGCTGGCCGTGCAGGTGATGAGCTGGATGGTGCCGGAGGGCAACGTGCGGTTCGAGAGCGTGCCGATCCCCCGGTCGATGCTGGAGGCGGCGGCCGGCGACTGAGCCGTCAGTCCCCGGCGCCCGTGCGGGCCGCCGGCAGCGACGGGCCGTCGAGCTGGTGGTCGGCCCAGACGTAGGTCTCGGGCAGCAGCTCGGCGACCGGCACCACGCGCAGCGCGTCCATCGGCCCGACGATGACCCCGATGGTGGGGAAGTAGTCGCGCAGCACCTGCCGGCAGCGCCCGCAGGGCGCGATCACCCCGCGCCCCCGGTCGCCCACCGCGACGATCGTCTCCAGCTCGGTGACGCCCTGGGTGGCGGCGGCGCCGACCGCGACCACCTCCGCGCAGGGGCCGCCGGTGAAGTGGTAGACGTTCACGCCGGTGAAGACCCGACCGTCGGTGGTCCGCGCCGCGGCGGCGACCGTGTGGTTCTCGCTGCGGCAGCGCAGCTTGGCGACCGCCGTGGCGGCCTGCACCAGGGCCCGGTCGGTGTCCCGCATCGTCATCGCGCATCCCCGTGGTTCGACGTCGGTCGGCGGTCAACTCTAGACCCGCGTCCGCCCGCGCGGGCGGACGCGCGCGGGCGGACCGGTAACCCGGGAGCGGTCCGGCCGCCGGCTGCCTATCCTTGGCGACGACATGCAGAATCCAGCCGCACCCGCCGCGACCGATCCCGCCCGCGAGCTGCACCGCCGCCTCCGTCCCCTGATGTTCCGCGACCAGCGTCGCCTGCAACGGCGGCTGGACGGGGTGCGCAGGCTCAGGGACCCGCAGCGGCGCGACGAGGCGCTCGCCGAGATCGCCGCCGACGTCGCGCGGGCCGAGGCGCGGCTGGAGAGCCGGCGCGCCGCCGTGCCGGTGGTCACCTACCCGGCCCAGCTGCCGGTCAGCGAACGCAAGGACGACATCGCCGCCGCGATCCGCGACCACCAGGTGGTGATCGTGGCCGGCGAGACCGGCTCCGGCAAGACCACCCAGCTGCCCAAGATCTGCCTGGAGCTGGGGCGCGGGATCAACGGGCTGATCGGGCACACCCAGCCGCGCCGGCTGGCCGCGCGTACGGTGGCGGACCGGATCGCCGAGGAGCTCGGCACCGAGCTGGGCGACGTGGTCGGCTACAAGGTGCGCTTCACCGACCAGGTGAGCGACCGGAGCCTGGTAAAGCTGATGACCGACGGCATCCTGCTCGCCGAGTTGCAGACCGACCGGATGCTGCGCCAGTACGACACCCTGATCATCGACGAGGCGCACGAGCGCAGCCTCAACATCGACTTCATCCTCGGCTACCTCCGGCAGCTCCTCCCCCGCCGCCCCGACCTCAAGGTGATCATCACCTCGGCGACCATCGAGACCGAGCGGTTCGCCCGGCACTTCGCCGGGCCGCCCACCGACGACGCGCCGGACGGCGTCCCGGCGCCGGTGGTCGAGGTGTCCGGGCGCACGTACCCGGTCGAGGTGCGCTACCGGCCGCTGGTCGAGGTCGCCGAGGGCGAGGACGACGGGGACGACGAGGAGAACGTCCGGGACCAGATCCAGGCCATCGGCGACGCCGTCGAGGAGCTGGCCGCCGAGGGGCCCGGCGACGTCCTGGTCTTCCTCAGCGGCGAGCGGGAGATCCGGGACACCGCCGACGCGCTGGGCAAGCTGGTGGAGAAGAAGCCGGCGCTGCGCGGCACGGAGATCCTGCCGCTCTACGCCCGGCTCTCCACCGCCGAGCAGCACCGGGTCTTCGCCCCGCACGCCGGGCGCCGGGTGGTGCTCGCGACCAACGTCGCGGAGACCTCGCTCACCGTGCCCGGCATCAAGTACGTGGTGGACCCGGGCACGGCCCGCATCTCCCGCTACAGCAGCCGGCTCAAGGTGCAGCGGCTGCCGATCGAGCCGGTCTCGCAGGCCTCCGCCAACCAGCGCAAGGGGCGCTGCGGGCGCACCTCGGACGGCATCTGCATCCGCCTCTACGACGAGCAGGACTTCCTGTCCCGCCCCGAGTTCACCGACCCCGAGATCCTGCGTACCAACCTCGCCTCGGTCATCCTCCAGATGACCTCGATCGGGCTCGGCGACATCGCCGCGTTCCCGTTCATCGACCCGCCGGACCGGCGCAACATCGCCGACGGCGTCAACCTGCTGCACGAGCTGGGCGCGCTGGACCCGACCGAGACCGACCCGGCGAAGCGGCTCACCCCGCTGGGCCGGCGGCTCGCCCAGCTCCCCGTCGACCCGCGGCTGGCCCGGATGGTCGTCGAGGGTGAGCGCAACGGCTGCGCCACCGAGGTGATGGTGATCGCCGCCGCGCTGTCGATCCAGGATCCCCGCGAACGGCCCGCGGACCGGCAGGCCCAGGCCGACCAGGCGCACGCCCGGTTCACCGACCGCGAGTCGGACTTCGTGACGCTGCTCAACCTGTGGCGGCACCTGCGCGAGCAGCAGCGCGAGCTGTCCTCCAGCGCGTTCCGCCGGATGTGCAAGGCGGAGTTCCTCAACTACCTGCGGGTACGCGAATGGCAGGACATCGTCAGCCAGTTGCGCCAGGTGCTGCGTACCCCCGAAGAGGGGCGACCGGCGCGGGACGCCGACGGCGGCGGCCGGCGCCGGGGCGGCGCGGACCTGCCGGAGGAGATCGACACTCCCAAGGTGCACCAGTCGCTGCTCGCCGGCCTGCTGTCGCACATCGGGCTCAAGGACGCCCAGAAGCACGAGTACCTGGGCGCGCGGGGCGCCAAGTTCGCGCTCTTCCCCGGCTCGGCGCTGTTCAAGAAGCCGCCGCGGTGGGTGATGGCCGCCGAGCTGGTGGAGACCTCCCGGCTCTGGGGCCGGGTGAACGGCCGGGTCGAGCCGGAGTGGGTCGAGCCCCTCGCCCAGCACCTGGTCAAGCGCAGCTACAGCGAGCCGCACTGGGAGAAGAAGCAGGCGGCCGTGATGGCGTACGAGAAGGTGACGCTCTACGGCGTCCCGCTGGTCACCTCACGCAAGGTCAACTTCGGCCGGATCGACCCGGCGCTGTCCCGCGAGCTGTTCATCCGGCACGCCCTGGTGGAGGGCGACTGGCAGACCCACCACCACTTCTGGCGGGACAACCAGCGGCTGCTGGCGGAGATCGAGGAGCTGGAGAACCGGGCCCGCCGCCGCGACATCCTCGTCGACGACCAGACCGTCTTCGACTTCTACGACGCCCGCGTCCCGGCGGACGTGGTCTCCGGGCGGCACTTCGACGCCTGGTGGAAGAAGACCCGCCGCGAGCAGCCGGACCTGCTCACCTTCACCCGGGAGCTGCTGGTCAACGCCGGCCGCGGCGGGGTGGACGAGGCCGACTACCCCGACGAGTGGTCGGCCGACGGGGTGACCCTGCCGCTGACCTACCGGTTCGAGCCGGGCACCGCGACCGACGGCGTGACCGTCGACATCCCGCTGCCGCTGCTCAACCAGGTGCCGGCGGAGAGCTTCGACTGGCAGGTCCCCGGGCTGCGCGAGGAACTGGTGGTCGCGCTGATCCGCTCGCTGCCCAAGGCGGTGCGCCGCAACTTCGTCCCGGTGCCGGACTACGCCCGCGCGGCGCTCGCCGCGATGCCGGCCGGCGAGGAGCCGCTGCTGGACGCGCTGACCCGGCAGTTGCGCCGGATGACCGGCGTCACCGTGCCCCGCGACGCCTGGGACCTCGACCGGCTCCCCGCGCACCTGCGGGTGAGCTTCCGCGTGCTCGACGAGGAGAACAAGCCGGTCGCCGAGGGCAAGGACCTGCCGGCGCTGCAACGCCAGCTCAAGGCGGAGGTACGCCAGGTGGTGGCCGCCGCCGCGCCGGACGTGGCCCGCACCGGGCTGACCGACTGGGGCATCGGCACGCTGCCGCGCACCATCGAGCAGGTCCGGGCCGGGTACGCGGTGACGGCGTACCCGGCGCTGGTGGACGAGGGCGCCACGGTCGGGGTGAAGGTGTTCGACTCGCCGGCCGAGCAGGAGGCCGCACACTGGGCGGGCACCCGGCGACTGCTCCGGCTGACCGTGCCGTCGCCGGCGAGGTTCCTCCAGGGGCGGCTGAGCAACGAGGCGAAGCTGGCCCTGAGCCGCAACCCGCACGGGGGTGTGCAGCAGCTCATCGAGGACGCCGCCGGGGCGGCGATCGACAAGCTGATCGGCGACGCCGGCGGGCCGGCCTGGGACGCCGAGGGCTTCGCCGCCCTGCGCGAGAGGGTCCGCGCCGACCTGGTGGACACCGTGGTCGAGGTGATGGACCGGGTGCGCCGGGTGCTCGCCGCCGCGCACGCGGTGGAGCAGCGGCTCGGCAAGACCCAGAACCTGGCCGTGGTGGCGGCGCTGGCCGACATCCGGGCCCAGCTCACCGGCCTGGTGCACGCCGGCTTCGTCACCGAGACCGGGTACGCGCGCCTTCCCGACCTGCTGCGCTACCTCACGGCGATCGAGCGGCGGCTGGACCGGCTGCCCGGCAACCCGCAGCGCGACAAGCAGCAGCAGGACCGGATCGCGGTGGTGCAGAAGGAATACCAGGACATGCTCGCCGCGCTGCCGCCGAGCCGCCGGCAGTCGGCGGCGGTCCGGCAGATCCGCTGGATGATCGAGGAGCTGCGGGTGAACGTCTTCGCCCAGGCCCTGGGCACCCCGTACCCGGTGTCTGAGCAGCGGATCTACCGCGCGATGGACGACGCCGAGGGCAGGTAGTCCGGGCGCGGGCCGGCGGGGCGGGCCGGCGGGTCAGCGCGCCGACGCGGACGCGCCGCGCAGCACCCGCAGCAGCACCGCCGGGGAGAGCAGCCGCGCCGGCGGGTCGACGAGGTTGAGCACCCGCAGGAACGCCGCGCCCAGCGCCGCGTCCCGGGCCGCCGCGGCGTGCAGCCGGCCGACGTACGCGTTGACCAGGCGCACCCGCGGCGAACGCCGACCGGGCACCTCGGGGAAGCGCAGGTCGGTGCCGACCGCGATGGACCACGGCCCGTCGATCAGGCGACGCGCGCCCCGGAAGAAGCTCCGGGCGAGCCGGTCCGGCCGCCGCCGGACCAGCCGGCGCAGCAACAGCGCCTCCAGCGCGGCCACGGTCATGCCCTGCCCGTAGACCGGGTTGAAGCTGCACAACGCGTCGGCCACCACGAGATAGCCGGCCGGGAAGCGGCGCAGCCGCTCGTAGCGGCGCCGCACGCTGGCCGGGTACCGCATCGTCACCGGTGGGCTCGCCGGCCGCGCCGTACGCAGCAGCTCGGCGATCTGCGGGGCGGCGAGGCGGTCGGCGAAGGCGGCCATCCCCTCGTCGTCGGCCGGCGGCTCCTCGCCGAGCATGCCGCTGAGCGCCACCGCGAACCGGTCCTGTTCCTGCACGGCGACGATGCCGCCCCACGGCTGGCCGGGCACGGCGTTGGTGAGCGCGCCGAGCAGCCCCTCCAGGTGGTGCGGCTCGCGGCGGTAGGTGCGGGTGACGTAGGTGACCCCGATCCGGACCCGGTCCTCGGGCGCCGGCCGGTAGCCCAGCTCGGCCAGCCACACGGGGCTGCGGCTGCCCCGGCCGCCGGCGTCCACCACCAGGTCGGCCTCGACGGTGTGCGGCTCCCCGTCGCGGGGGCGCAGCCGCACACCGGTGACCCGGCGCCGGTCGGCGGTGGTGGTGAGCCCCTCCGCCTCGCAGCCCGCCACGATCCGGACCCCGGGCAGGGCGGCGACCCGCTGCCGGACCACCTGCTCCAGCAGCGGCCGGCTGACCCCGAAGCCGAGCAGCGGCGACGGCGCGCGCCGCATCCGGTGGCCGTCGTTGTACCAGTGGACCTGCTCGTGCAGGTCGACCGTGGGCACGCCGTTCGCGGTCAGCTCGGCGGTGATGCCGGGCAGCAGTTCCTCGAACGCCTGCCGGCCCCGGGCCAGCAGGACGTGCAACTGCCGCCCCTGCGGCACGCCCCGGCGGCTGGCCGCCCGCTCGGGCAGCACGTCGCGGTCGACGAGGGTGACCCGGTCGTACGCCTCGGTGAGTGCGCAGGCGACCAGCAGGCCGCCCATGCTGGCGCCGATCACCACGGCGCTGCCGGTTGCCATGCGGGCAGCCTAGGTCGACCGCCGGCCGGGATTCGCCTTCCGCCTTGCGCACCCGAGGTCGCCTTGCCGACGGGTCGTCCCGGCGGGTCAGAGCGGCTCGACGCCGGGCGGCAGGTCGCCGTTGGTGGTGGCGTCGCGGACGTACTCCAGCAGTATCCGGCGCAGCTCCCGGCCGGCGTGGGTGGGCACCACGTCGCGGCGTCGGGCGACCGCGATGGTCCGCCGGACGCCGGGCGGGGCCAGCCGGGTGACCCGGACGCCCGCCCGGCGGGCCACCACGATCCCGGGCACCAGCGCGACGCCCAGCCCGGCCTCGACGAAGCTCAGCACGGCGTCCATCTCGCCGCCGTCGACCGCGATGGTGGGCTCGAAGCCGGCCTCCCGGCATGCCTGGATGGTGGCGTCGCGCAGGTCGTAGCCCTCCCGGAACATCACCATCGGCTGGTCGCGCAGGTCGCCGACGCGCAGCTGGCCGGCGCCGGGGGCGACCGGCAGCTCCTCCACCGAGGCGACCACCAGGCTCTCCCGCAGGATCGGGTCCGCGCGCAGCCCGGGATCGCTGCCCTGCGCCGGCATGATGATCAGCGCCAGGTCGAGGTCGCCGCGGAGCAGGTCGCGGACCAGGTCCTGCGAGCCGCTCTCCTCCACCCGCAGGTCGACGGTGGGGTGGGCGTCGCGGAACCGGCGCAGCACCGGCGGGGCGAGCGAGGTGGCCAGGCTGGGGGTGGCGCCGAGCCGGACCCGGCCGCGCCGCAGGCCGACCAGCTCCTGCACCTCGCGGGTCGCCGTGTCCACGTCGGCGAGGATCCGCTTGGCCAGCGGAAGCAGCACCTCCCCCGCCGCGGTCAGCGCGATGTTGCCCCTTACCCGCTCGAAGAGGGGGGCGCCGAGGGCGTCCTCCAGGGCGTGAATTTGCTTACTCAAGGAGGGTTGCGTGATGCCCACCAGATCGGCGGCTTGGGTGAAATGTCGGACTTCGGCGACCGCCACGAAGTACTTCAGCTGATGGAGCTGCATCTACATAGCCTATAGCTATCAAGACTGCGAGGTCGATGCATTGGACGACTGATCCATGTGCTCCTAGCGTCGTTCGCGTGGTAGTCACGAGAACACGGTCGCCCATCCGCTCCAACGTCGGCCTCAAGGCCGTCATGGCGGTGACGGGCATCATCCTGGTGCTGTTCCTCATCCTGCACATGCTCGGCAACCTGAAGGTGTTCACGGGGGAGACCTCGTTCGACCACTACGCGCACTGGCTGCGCGACATCGGCAAGCCGCTGCTGCCGGGCGTCTGGTTCCTCTGGATCCAGCGCGGCGCGCTGACCGTCGCCGTCGTGGCGCACATCGCCGCCGCCACCGTCCTGGCCCGGCGCTCCCGCGCCGCCCGCCCGGTCCGGTACGCACACCGCCCGAAGGTCCAGGGCAGCTACGCGGCCCGCACGATGCGCTGGGGCGGGGTGATCATCCTGCTCTTCGTGATCTACCACCTGCTGGACCTGACCACCGGTCACCTGAACCCGGTCGGCGACCCGACGAAGCCGTACGCCAACGTCGTCGCCGACTTCGCGCCGGAGCGCTGGTACGTCACGCTCTTCTACACCCTGGCGATCGTCGCGCTGGGCTTCCACCTGCGGCACGGGGCGTTCAGCGCGTTCCGCAGCCTGGGGCAGCAGACCCCGAAGGGCGAGCGCCGGGCGCGCACCGCCGCGCTGGTCTTCGCCGTCGCGCTCTGCGCCGGCTTCCTGGTGGTCCCGTTCGCCGTACTCACCGGATTGGTGTCCTGACATGGATCTCTACACCGAGGGCGACCCGATCGCCGACACCAAGGCTCCCGAGGGCCCGATCGAGACCCGCTGGGACCGCCGCCGCTTCGAGGCCAAGCTGGTCAACCCGGCCAACCGCCGGAAGATGACCGTGATCGTGGTCGGCACCGGCCTGGCCGGCGGATCGGCCGCCGCCACGCTCGCCGAACAGGGCTACCGGGTCAAGTCCTACTGCTACCAGGACAGCCCGCGCCGGGCGCACTCCATCGCCGCGCAGGGCGGCATCAACGCCGCCAAGAACTACCGCAACGACGGCGACTCGGTGCACCGGCTCTTCTACGACACCGTCAAGGGCGGCGACTTCCGGTCCCGGGAGTCGAACGTCCACCGGCTGGCCGAGGTCTCGGTCAACATCATCGACCAGTGCGTCGCCCAGGGCGTCCCGTTCGCCCGCGAGTACGGCGGCCTGCTCGACACCCGCTCCTTCGGCGGCGCGCAGGTGCAGCGCACCTTCTACGCCCGGGGCCAGACGGGTCAGCAGCTGCTGCTCGGCGCGTACCAGGCGCTGGAGCGGCAGATCGGCCTCGGCAACGTCGAGATGAACGCCCGGCACGAGATGCTGGAGCTGATCGTCGTCGACGGCAAGGCCCGGGGCATCGTCGTCCGGGACATGGTCACCGGCGAGATCACCACGGAGTTCGCGGACGCCGTCGTGCTCGCCTCCGGCGGCTACGGCAACGTCTTCTACCTCTCCACCAACGCCAAGGGCTGCAACGTCACCGCCACCTGGCGGGCGCACCGCAAGGGCGCGTACTTCGCCAACCCCTGCTACACGCAGATCCACCCGACCTGCATCCCGGTCTCCGGCGACCACCAGTCGAAGCTGACCCTGATGAGCGAGTCGCTGCGCAACGACGGCCGGGTCTGGGTGCCCAAGGCCAAGGGCGACACCCGCAGCCCGAAGGACATCCCCGAGGACGAGCGGGACTACTACCTGGAGCGGATCTACCCCTCCTTCGGCAACCTGGTCCCCCGGGACATCGCCTCCCGCGCCGCCAAGAACGTGTGCGACGAGGGACGCGGCGTCGGCCCGACCGGGCTCGGCGTCTACCTGGACTTCGCCGACGCGATCAACCGGCTCGGCCGCAAGGCCATCGAGGCCAAGTACGGCAACCTCTTCGAGATGTACGAGCGGATCACCGGCGAGGACCCGTACGAGGTCCCGATGCGGATCTACCCCGCCGTGCACTACACGATGGGCGGCCTCTGGGTCGACTACGACCTCCAGTCGACCATCCCGGGCCTGTTCGTGGTCGGCGAGGCGAACTTCTCCGACCACGGCGCGAACCGGCTCGGCGCCTCGGCGCTGATGCAGGGCCTGGCCGACGGCTACTTCGTGCTGCCGAACACCATCGCCAACTACCTCGCGGCCGGGCCGTTCGACAAGGTCGACGCCAGCCACCCCGCGGCCGTGCAGGCGCGCGCCGACGTCGAGGACCGCATCCAGCGGCTGCTGGCGGTCGACGGCGACCGGACCGTCGACTCGTTCCACCGCGAGCTGGGCCAGATCATGTGGGAGCACTGCGGCATGGAGCGCAGCGCGACCGGGCTACGCAAGGCGATCGACGAGATCCGCGCCCTGCGCGACCAGTTCTGGCAGCGGGTCCGGGTGCCGGGCAACGGCGAGGGGCTCAACCAGTCGCTGGAGAAGGCCGGCCGGGTGGCCGACTTCTTCGAGCTGGCCGAGCTGATGTGCATCGACGCCCTGCACCGCGAGGAGTCCTGCGGCGGCCACTTCCGGGCCGAGCACCAGACGCCCGACGGCGAGGCGGAACGCGACGACGAGCGGTTCGCGTACGTCGCGGCCTGGGAGTTCACCGCCACCGGCGAGCCCTCGGTGCTGCACAAGGAAGACCTCAAGTTCGAATACGTCCACCCCACGCAGCGGAGCTACAAGTGAACCTGACCCTGCGCATCTGGCGCCAGTCCGGCCCCGAGGACAAGGGTCGGATGGTGACCTACAAGGTCGACGACGTCTCCCCGGACATGTCGTTCCTGGAGATGCTCGACGTGCTCAACGAGCGGCTGATCCTCGCCGGCGAGGAGCCGGTGGCGTTCGACCACGACTGCCGCGAGGGCATCTGCGGCATGTGCGGCCTGATGATCAACGGCAACGCGCACGGGCCGCAGCGCGGCACCACCGCCTGCCAGCTGCACATGCGGCAGTTCTCCGACGGCGACACGATCGACATCGAGCCGTGGCGGGCCCGGGCGTTCCCGGTCATCAAGGACCTGGTGGTCAACCGGGGCGCGTTCGACAAGATCATCGCGGCCGGCGGCTACATCACCGCGCCGACCGGCAGCGCCCCCGAGGCACACTCCACCCCGGTCGCCAAGGCCAACGCCGACGCCGCCTTCGAGGCGGCCGAGTGCATCGGCTGCGGCGCCTGCGTCGCCGCCTGCCCCAACGGCTCCGGCATGCTCTTCACCGCCGCCAAGATCACCCAGCTCTCACTGCTGCCGCAGGGCCAGCCGGAGCGCTACACCCGGGTGATCGGCATGGTCGACGCGCACGACGAGGCCGGCTTCGGCGGCTGCACCAACGCCGGTGAGTGCACCGTGGTCTGCCCGAAGGGCATCCCGCTGAACACCATCGGCCGGCTCAACCGCGACTACCTGATGGCCACCTCGAAGCGGGGCGACAACACCCCCGGCGCCTGACCCTTCCGGCAGCACGCCGACGGCGGGCCGTCGCACCCCTGCGGGTGCGGCGGCCCGCCCGCTTTCCGGCACCCACCCGCCCTGTCGAGCTGCCCCGTCCACCGCACCCGGTTCAAGCCGGCTTGGACGGGTAGCAGTCCACCGGAGGCCGCGAGAGGGGACATCGGGACATGAAGGCACTGACCTGGCAGGGCAAGCGGGACGTACGGGTCGAGGAGGTGCCGGATCCGCGGATCGAGGAGCCGACCGACGCGATCGTCCGGATCACCTCGACCGCCATCTGCGGCTCCGACCTGCACCTCTACGAGGTGCTCGGGCCGTACCTCAAGCCCGGCGACGTCCTCGGTCACGAGCCGATGGGAATCGTCGAGGAGGTCGGCCCGGGGGTGACCCGGCTCAAGCCGGGCGACCGGGTGGTGGTGCCGTTCAACATCTCCTGCGGCACCTGCTGGATGTGCCAGCGGCAGCTCTACGCGCAGTGCGAGACCACCCAGGTGACGTCCGAGGGCAAGGGCGCCGCGCTGTTCGGCTACACCTCGCTCTACGGCTCCGTGCCCGGCGGACAGGCGGAGTACCTGCGGGTGCCGCAGGCCCAGTTCGGCCCGATCAAGGTGCCGGAGACCGAGCCCGACGAGCGGTGGCTCTACCTGTCCGACATCCTGCCGACGGCGTGGCAGGCGGTGAAGTACGCCGACACCCCGCGCGGCGGCACCCTCGCCGTCTTCGGGCTCGGCCCGGTCGGCCAGTTCTGCGCCCGCGTCGGCAGGCACCTCGGCGCCGACCGGGTGATCGGGCTGGACCTGGTTCCGGAGCGGCTGGCGATGGCGCGCCGGCACGGCATCGAGGTGCTCGACGTCAGCGAACTGGACGACGTACCGGGTGCGCTGATCGACCTGGTGGACGGGCGCGGCCCCGACGCGGTGATCGACGCCGTCGGCATGGAGGCGCACGGCGCTCCCCTCGGCAAGCTCGCCCAGACCGCCGCCGGGCTGCTACCCGACAAACTCGCCCAGACCATGATCGACAAGGTCGGCGTCGACCGGCTCGTCGCGCTCAAGGCGGCGCTCAAGGCGGTCCGGCGCGGTGGCACCGTCTCCATCTCCGGCGTGTACGGCGGCGAGGTCGATCCGATGCCGCTGATGGAGATGTTCGACCGGGGCATCCAGGTGCGGATGGGCCAGTGCCACGTGCGTCGGTGGACCGACGAGATCATCCCGCTGCTCTCCGACGACGACCCGCTGGGTGTGGCGGACCTGCGCACCCACCGGGTGCCGCTGGCGCAGGCGCCGCAGGCGTACGAGATGTTCCAGAAGAAGCGGGACGGCTGCGTCAAGGTCGTGCTCGCGCCGTGAGCCGGACGGTGGTCGTCACCGGCGCGACCAGCGGGATCGGCCGGGTGAGCGCGTCGTGGGATCACCGGCGTCGATCGTTTCGCCTAGGGTGGTGGGCCGGAGAGCACGCCCGACCACCACGACGGGAGAGACGATTGACCATCCGGGTGAACCGCAGGACCGCGCTGGGACTCGGCACGGTGGCCACCGCCGGGACGGTGCTCGGCACCGCCGCGCCGGCGTCCGCCGCCCCCGAGGTCACCGAACCGGCTCCGGCCACACCCCGGCAGGCCGCCCTTCGGGTCGCCGAGAGCTACGCGCGGGAGACCGACCGCGCCGGCGGCAACTGGCAGGCGTACGTCAGCGTCGCCGACCCGGCCGGCGAACCGGCGGTGGCGGTGGCCGACGAACCGGACCGGCGGATCGAGGCGTACAGCGTCAACAAGATCGCGGTGGCGGCGGCGGTGCTGGACAAGGTCGACCGGGGGCTGCTGACGCTCGACCAGCGGGTCGAGGTCACCGCCGCGATCGTGGTGCCCGGCGGGGACGGCATGTTCAGCCTGGACGGCGCCTACCCCAGCTCGGTGACGCTCGGCCACGCGCTGGCCAACCTGCTGACCGTCTCCGACGACACGGCGGTGCGGCTGTGCGGCCTGGTCTGCCCCGCCGCCGAACTCAACCAGATCCTGCGGGACAAGGGCTTCCCGAACACGCAGGTGCAGCCGGTGGCCAACCCGAACCGGTTCTTCCTCGGCACCAGCACCCCCCGCGAGACCCACGACCTGCTGCGCGCCCTGGTGGGCGGCACCCTGCTCTCGCCGGCCGCCACGGCGTTCGTGCTGCGGCTGTTGCGCGCCCCCGTCGCGTACACCGACGGGGTCCGGCGCGTCATGTCCTCGGCCGAGCGGGCCCGGATCGCCACCAAGGCCGGCTGGTTCGCCGACGCCCGGCACGAGGCCGGGGTGATCTTCGACGCGGCCGGCGCGCCCCTGCTGACGTACGCCCTCTTCGCCGACGGGCAGGTTGGCGCCGACGACTACGGCGCCACCCATCCCGCCGTCGAGGCCCGGGCCCGGATGGGCCGGCGTTTCCTCGCCGCGGTCGACCGCCTCACCGGCACCGGCGTCACCCACCGTCCGGCCGTGCAGCGGCCGAGCAACGGCGGCTGAGCCGCCGCGCGGCGCGGGTGGTCCCGGCGGTCGTGCGGCCGGGGCCACCCTGACCGCCCGCAGACCCGCCGGAGACCCGGCTACCGTGTACGACGGGACACGGCGGAGGGACGGCGATGGGCGCACCAGCGGAACGCGCGGGACTCGACCGGGCGTTGGGTCGCCAGCTGCGCGGGGCGGCCGGGCTGGCCGCGCTGGCCGGGCTGGCGTGGGTGGCCCGGGACGTGCCGGCGGCGCTCGGCGGCCGGCTCACCGGCGCGCGGGCGGAGCGGGCGGCGCGCTCGCCGCAGTTCCGCGACGGCACCTTCCACAACCCCGGCGGCGCCCGCTCGATGGCCGGCGCGCCCGACCGGGGCCTGATCCGTGAGTTGATCTTCGGCAAGCAGAAGCGCCGCCCGAGCGCCCCGGTGCCGCTGCTGCGCCCGGGCGCCGCCCCGGCCACCGACGTCGCACGCGAGCTGAACGTCGTCTGGTACGGCCACGCCTCCGCGCTGATCGAGATCGAGGGCCGCAAGGTGCTGCTCGACCCGGTGTGGAGCGAGCGGTGCTCGCCGTCGGCCCTGGTCGGCCCCCGCCGCCTGCACGAGCTGCCGGTCCGCCTCGACGAGCTGCCCCCGGTCGACGCGATCCTGATCTCGCACGACCACTACGACCACCTCGACATGGCGACCGTCCGGGCGCTGACCGACCTCCAGTCGGCGCCGTTCCTGGTACCGCTCGGGGTGGGCGCCCACCTGGACCGCTGGGGCGTCCCGGCGGCGCGGATCGTCGAGCTGGACTGGTCCGAGAGCCACCGGGTGGCCGGGCTGGAGATCACCGCCACCGCCGCCCAGCACTTCTCCGGCCGGGGGCTGCGCCGCGACGGCACGCTGTGGGGCTCCTGGGTGGTGGCCGGCGCGCACCGGAACGTCTTCTACACCGGCGACTCCGGCTACTTCGACGGCTACGCGGCGATCGGCGCGGAGCACGGGCCGTTCGACGTCACGCTGATGCAGATCGGCGCGTACGACCGGGCCTGGCCGAGCATCCACATGTTCCCCGAGGAGGCCGTCGCCGCCCACCTCGACCTGCGCGGCGGGCTGCTCCTCCCCGTGCACTGGGCGACGTTCAACCTCGCCCTGCACGACTGGTCGGAGCCGGTGGACCGGATCTGGGCCGAGGCGAAGGCCCGCGACGTGCGGCTCGCCGTGCCCCGCCCCGGCGAGCGGGTGGTGGTGGACGACCCGCCGGCCGTCGACGGCTGGTGGCAGGCCGTCGCCTGACCGTCCTCAGAGGACGAAAGCGTCGGTCCAGAGCGCGCCGGAGCGGCCCGACAGGGAGTCCAGCATGGCGACCGCCTGGCCGTCGGTGAGCTGGGCGACGAAGTCGACGATCGCCCGGCCGCGGGCCCTGCCGAGCCGGTCCGGCGTACGCGGGTGCAGCTCCGCCTCGGCCAGCTCCACCAGGTCGTGCAGGCGGCGCGGCAGCCGGGACTCCTCCTCGGGGTCGAGCAGCCAGTCCAGCAGCGCCTCCACCAGGGTGCCCAGCAGCCGGGCCTGCCCGCGCTGGTGCAGGGCCAGGTCGGGCCGGGCCAGCACGAACCGGTGGTGGACGAACTTGAGCACCTGCACCTCGTGCCACTGCGCCGGGGCGAGCAGCACGTGCCCGGAGCGGACCGAGGGCTGCTCGACCACCGTGATCGCGTCGACGAAGCGGGTGGTCCAGCGGGCGGAGAAGCGGGCCACGTACTGCTCCGCCTCGATGGAGCCGTCGAAGGGCATCGCCAGCAGCCCCTCCACCAGCTCCTCGCGGACGTGCTCGACGGAGGCGGCGAACGCCTCGTCGTCGGCGATCCAGGCGTCCTTGCGGTGCAGTTGCCGGCGCAGCCGCTCGATCGCCGAGCCGGGCCGGCGGGCCGCGGCGGTCAGGGCCGCGTCGGTGATGGCCCGGAAGTGCCCGCTCTCGCGCTGCCAGGCCATCAGCTCGGCGGAGACCGCGCCCTGCTGGAGCACCCCGACGCGGTAGAAGTCCTCCACGTCGTGGATCGCGTACGCGATGTCGTCCGCCGTGTCCATCACCGACGCCTCGACGGTCTGCTGCCAGTCCGGAATCCGGCCGACGAACGGCTCCCGAGCCTGCCGCAGGTCGTCGACCTCCGTCCGGTACGCGCCGAACTTCGAGGAGCCGCTGCCGGGGTCGTCGGGCGGCGGGGTGGCGCCGCGCGGCGGCGGGTCCAGCAGCCGGGGGTGCGGGTCCGGGTGGTCCAGGCGCGTCCACGGGTACTTCAGCATGGCCGCCCGCACCGCCGCCGTGAGGTCCAGGCCGGTGGTCGCCGCGCCGCGGATCTCGGTGCTGGTGACGATCCGGTACGACTGGGCGTTGCCCTCGAAGCCGTCGGTGAGCCCGAGCCGCTGCCGGGCCAGCCGGTCCAGCACCCGCTCCCCCAGGTGCCCGAACGGCGGGTGGCCGAGGTCGTGCGCGAGGGCGGCGGCCTCCACCACGTCCGGGTCGCAGCCGCCCAACTTCTCCAGCAGGTCGCGGTGCTCGCCGTCGGCCGTGAGCCGCTCGGCGATCGCGCGTGCCACCTGGGCGACCTTGAGGCTGTGGGTCAGCCGGTTGTGCACCAGCAGGCCGGAGCCGCCGGGGCTGACCACCTGGGTCACACCGTTCAGCCGGGCGAAGAACGGCGAGGCCACGATCCGGTCCCGGTCGGCCCGGAACGGGCTCGCGGCGAGGTCGCCGAGGGCCCGGGCGCTGCCGCCGAAGAGCCGCCGGGCCCGCGGGTCCGCGGGAGGTTCCATGATCGCCACGCTAGCGCAGGGCGGGCCGGACCGACGACCGGTCGCCGCCGGCACGCCCGCCGGGAGGGGCGGCGACGGGCGCCGGACCGAGGAGACGGCACCCGGCGGAGCGGCGACGTGCCGGCACGGGCTCGCCGGGCGGGGCGGCGGCGCGCTCGGGCAGGGCCGCGACGCGCCGGGGCGGGGGCGGCGACGGCAGTCGGTCGGGGCCGGCACAATGCTCAGCGGAACCCACACCGAAGGCGGATCGAGATCGTGACCCTCTCTGTTCATCAGCGGATCGCCGAGGAGCTCGGCGTCGCCGAGCGTCAGGTACGGGCGGCCGTGGAGCTGCTCGACGGCGGCGCCACCGTGCCGTTCATCGCCCGCTACCGCAAGGAGGCCACCGGCCTGCTCGACGACACCCAGCTGCGCACCCTCGAGGAGCGGCTGCGCTACCTGCGCGAGCTGGACGAGCGGCGCGCGGCGGTGCTGGAGTCGATCCGCGGCCAGGGCAAGCTCGACGAGGCCCTGGAAGCGCAGATCATGGCGGCCGACTCGAAGTCCCGCCTGGAGGACATCTACCTGCCCTACAAGCCCAAGCGGCGGACCCGGGCGCAGATCGCCCGCGAGGCGGGGCTGGAGCCGCTCGCCGAGTCGCTGCTGGCCGACCCGTCCCGGGATCCCCGCGAGGTCGCCGCCGGCTACGTCGACGCGGACAGGGGGGTCGCGGACCCCGCCGCCGCCCTGGAGGGCGCCCGGGCCATCCTCATCGAGCGGTTCGCCGAGGACGCCGACCTGATCGGCACGCTGCGCGAGCAGATGTGGTCGCGGGGCCGGCTCGTCTCCCGGGTACGCGACGGGCAGGAGTCGGCCGGCGCGAAGTTCGCCGACTACTTCGACTTCGCCGAGCCGTACCCGAAGCTGCCCTCGCACCGGATCCTCGCCATGTTCCGGGGCGAGAAGGAGGGCGTGCTCGACCTGACCATGGAGCCCGAGGAGGCCGGCGAGGCCGACGCGGCGCCCACCGGGCCGAGCCGCTACGAGGCGGCGATCGCCGGCCGGTTCGGCGTCACCGACAAGGGCCGGCCGGCCGACCGGTGGCTGGCCGACACGGTGCGTTGGGCCTGGCGCACCCGGATCCTCATCCACCTCGGCGCCGACCTGCGGATGCGGCTGTGGCAGGCGGCCGAGGAGGAGGCGGTGCGGGTCTTCGCCACCAACCTGCGCGACCTGCTGCTCGCCGCGCCCGCCGGCACCCGGCCCACGATGGGGCTGGACCCGGGCCTGCGTACCGGCGTGAAGGTCGCCGTGGTGGACGCCACCGGCAAGGTGGTCGCCACCGACACGATCTACCCGCACGAGCCGCGCCGGCAGTGGGACGCCTCGATCGAGACGCTCGCCCGGCTCGCCGGCGCGCACGGCGTCGAGCTGGTCGCCATCGGCAACGGCACCGCCAGCCGGGAGACGGACAAGCTCGCCGGCGAGCTGATCAAGCGGTACCCGCAGCTCAACCTGACCAAGGTGGTGGTCTCCGAGGCAGGGGCGTCGGTCTACTCCGCGTCCGCGTACGCCGCCCAGGAGCTGCCCGGACTGGACGTCTCGCTGCGCGGCGCGGTCTCCATCGCGCGCCGCCTGCAGGACCCGCTCGCCGAGCTGGTCAAGATCGACCCGCGTTCGATCGGCGTCGGCCAGTACCAGCACGACCTGTCCGAGGTGAAGCTCTCCCGGTCGCTGGACGCGGTGGTCGAGGACTGCGTCAACGCGGTCGGGGTCGACGTCAACACCGCCTCCGCGCCGCTGCTGACCCGGGTGTCGGGCATCGGCGCCGGGCTGGCGGAGAACATCGTGCTGCACCGCGACGCCAACGGGCCGTTCCGCACCCGGGCCGAGCTGAAGAAGGTCCCGCGGCTCGGGCCGAAGGCGTTCGAACAGTGCGCGGGCTTCCTGCGCATCCCGGGCGGCGACGACCCGCTGGACTCGTCCAGCGTGCACCCGGAGGCGTACCCGGTGGTGCGCCGGATCCTGTCCAGCACCGGGCAGGACCTGCGGTCGCTGATCGGCAGGAGCGCGATCCTGCGCGGGCTGCGGGCCACCGACTTCGTCGACGACACCTTCGGCCTGCCCACCGTCACGGACATCCTCGCCGAGCTGGAGAAGCCGGGCCGCGACCCCCGGCCGGAGTTCCGCACCGCCACCTTCGTGGAGGGCGTGGAGAAGATCAGCGACCTGACGCCCGGGATGGTGCTGGAGGGCGTGGTCACCAACGTGGCCGCGTTCGGCGCGTTCGTGGACGTCGGGGTCCACCAGGACGGCCTCGTGCACGTCTCGGCCATGTCCCGGACGTTCGTGAAGGACCCGCGCGAGGTGGTCAAGTCCGGCGACGTGGTCCGGGTCAAGGTGCTCGACGTCGACGTGCCCCGCAAGCGGATCTCGCTCACCCTGCGGCTGGAGGACGACGCGGAGGCCGGCGCCGGTCGCGGCGGTCCGGAGGGCGGTCGCCGCGAGCGCGGCGGGCAGCCCGGGCAGGGCGGGCCGCGCGGCGACCGGGGTGGCCGGGGTGGCCGGGACGGCGGTCACGGCGGTGGGCAGGGCGGCCGGGACGGCGGTGGGCAGGGCGGCCGCGGCGGGCGCGGCGGATCGCCGCAGCGGCAGGGCGGCCGGGGCGGCGCCGCGCCGGCAGCGGCCAACAGCGCCATGGCCGACGCGCTGCGCCGGGCCGGCCTGGCCTGAGGCCATCCCGCCGGGCGGGGCGCGAGCGCGCACCGCCCGGCGGGCCCGAGGCCGGCGGGGGCAGCCGGTGGCGACCGTGCCCGAGATCAGCGGACGGCCGGGGTCCGGCGCCGGGAACAAGGCCGGCAAGAACCCGGGCGACGGGCCGGCAGCAGAACCGGGGCCACGGTCACCTCGCTGGAGCGTTCCGGCGTCGGGCCGCCCCGCACCACGACTCGGGCGCGGGCGGCGCGGACGCCACGGGTACCGGGGGCGGGCGGCGCGGAAGCAACCGGTACCGGGGCGGGCGGCGCGGGAGCCACAGGTACCCGGGGGCGGGCGGCGCGGCGTACCGTCGCGGTCGTGGACGAGGGCGACGGCCTGGAGTGGCGGGAGCGGCAGCGACGGGCGGTGCGGGCGCACGCGGCGGCCGACGAGCGGCGCCGGGCGGCCGAGCAGGCGGAGGCGGCGGAGCTCGTGGCCTGGTTCGTCGCCGAGGCGATCCGGCGCGGGCTGCCCACGGAACGGCTCACGGCCCGGGCCTACGACGGTCGCGGCCGTTACCGGACGCGGCTGCGCGGCTGGTACGTCGACCGGGCCCGGACCCGGGCGGTCGACGTGGACGGGCGGTTCCACCTGCTGACCGTGTCGGGCGGCCTGCGCGCCCGGCTGCTCGGGGCCGAGCCGCAGCCCAGCCCGCCGCCCCTGGTCGTCGGCGCGGGTGGCCGGGACGGCGAGTCCATCCCTCTGCGAACGCTGCTCACCCGCCGGCTGGACGGCGGCGACGAGGGGCCCTGACGGGGGTCAGCGACGGGCAAGGCCGGGCCGGTGCCCGGGGCCGCGCCGGGCCAGGTACCACCACCACGACTGCTGCACCACCAGCGTGACCAGGCCGGCGAGCACGATCGCGCAGAGGTTGATCACCAACTGGAGGGCCGAGCCGGCCGCCTCGTGCCAGACGCCGTACGCGGCGGCGACGGCCACGTTCGCGGCGGCCGGCACCGTGGTCACCGAGATCAGCACCCCGACCAGGCTGCCGGACTTCTTCGAGGTCAGCGAGAGCATGCCGGCCACACCGGCGAGCAGGCCGACCACCCAGGAGAGCGCGTCCGGCCGCCAGATGAAGTCCGTGAGCGGGCGATCGGCCAACAGCATCCCGCGGTCGACCAGGCCGGCGGCGGTCAGCGCCCAGGTGCTGAGCACGGTGACCACCATGGCGACGAGGAAACCGACCACCAGCGCCTGCACCGACCGGGCGATGACCGGCAGCCTGCGGCGCAGCAGCGCCACGCAGAGCGCGGCCAGGGGGCCGAACTCGGGGCCGACGACCATCGCGCCGACGATGAGGATCGGCTGGTCGAGCAGGACACCGATGCCGGCGAGCATGGTGGCGACGGTGATCAGCACGAGGTAGGTGGCGGACAGTTCGGTCTGCTCGCCGGTCTTGGCGGCGATCTCGTCCCAGACCACCGCGTCCGCGCCGCTGCCGGGCGCCGTCCGGGCCGCCCGGTCGGCCGCCGCGGAGATGGCCAGCTCCACGTCGTCGGCCGCGATGGCCCCGCGCGCCTCCACGCCGAACTGCCGCAGGTCGCGCAGCACGCCGTCGGCGCTCTCCCGGACCACGTCGCAGAGGATGAGGTCGCCCTCGGGCTGGCGGGCGGCGCCGGCGAGCACGGCCAGATGGGTCACCCCGGGGTCGGCGGCCAGCAGCTCGGCCACCACGGCGGACTGGTCCGGTGGAGCGATCACCCTCAGGTGCAGCACGGCCCTCCCCCTCGCCCTGTCGACGGTCGAGCACTCTACTGCCGGTCGGTCCGGATGGAAGGTCACGTCTTGGTAGCCGGCCGAGTCCTGACGGACGGTTGGGCGGTTGACCTGTCGGGATCAGAACCTAGTGGGGCGATTCTGCCCTCTTGACGCTTTCATGCCTGATACAACCTCTCTGGTCCATGATGACTCGATTGGCTTGGAGGTCGACACCGTGCATGGTTCCGTGAGCGCGCCGGGGGATCTGGCGGAGCGGGCCCGACCGGAGGGTCTCAAGCGGGCCATCGACCTGGCGGCAGCCGTGGTGCTGCTGGTGCTGACCGCGCCGCTCGTCCTCGTGGTGGCGGCGCTGGTGGCCGCGGGGCTCGGCCGGCCGGTGCTGTTCCGGCAGCCGCGCGCCGGCCGGCACGGCCAGGTGTTCGAGCTGGTCAAGTTCCGCACCATGCTCCCGCCCGATCCACGGCGGGGACGGGTGCGCGACGGGGACCGGCTGACGCCGCTGGGGCGCTTTCTGCGCTCCACCAGCCTGGACGAGCTGCCGACGCTGTGGAACGTGCTGCGCGGCGACATGAGCCTGGTCGGCCCCCGTCCCCTGCTCACCCAGTACCTGTCGCGCTACTCCCCCACCCAGGCCCGCCGGCACGAGGTCAGGCCGGGCATCACCGGGCTGGCCCAGGTACGTGGACGCAACAGCCTGGGCTGGGAGGAGAAGCTGGACCTTGACGTCTGGTACGTCGACCACCGCAGCCTGCGGCTGGACCTGTCGATCCTCGCCGCGACCGTCCGCACCGTGCTGCGCCGCGAGGGGATCTCCGCGGCGGGCTCCGCCACCGCGCCGGAGTTCCTCGGCACGCCCTCGCTCGTTCCCGCCGCGCCGGGCCGGGAGACCGAACTGACCGTTCCCGCCGGAGGTGGCCGATGAGCCGCACCATCCATCTGTCCCCGCCCGACGTCGGGCCGCTGGAGGAGTCGTACGTCGTCGCGGCCCTGCGGTCCGGCTGGGTCGCGCCCGTCGGGCCGGACCTCGACGCGTTCGAGTGCGAGGTCGCCGCGCGGGTGGGGACCCGCGGGGCCGTCGCCGTGAGTTCCGGAACGGCCGCGCTGCACCTGGCGCTGCTCGGGGTGGGAGTCGGGCCCGGGGACGCCGTCATCGTGCCGACGCTGACGTTCGTGGCGACCGCGAACGCGGTCCGGTACACCGGCGCCCGACCGGTCTTCGTCGACTGCGACCCGCACACCGGCAACGTCGACGTCGCCCTCGTCGCCGAGCTGATCCGAAACCTGACCTTCCGGGGCCAGCGGGTCGGGGCGGTCGTCCCGGTGGACCTCTTCGGCAGCTGCGTCGACTACACCGCGCTGCTGCCGGCCTGCGAGGCGGCGGGCGTCCCGATCGTCGAAGACGCCGCCGAGGCCCTCGGCGCCACCCATCGCGGCCGGCCCGCCGGCTCCTTCGGCCAGGCGGGCATCCTCTCCTTCAACGGCAACAAGATCATGACCACGTCGGGCGGCGGCATGCTCGTCTCCGACGACACGGCCCTGCTGGCCCGGGCCCGTCACCTCGCAACCCAGGCCCGCGAACCGACGCCGCACTACGAACACCGCGAGACGGGCTACAACTACCGGCTGAGCAACCTGCTCGCCGCGCTCGGCCGAGCCCAGCTCGTCAGGCTGGACGGGATGATCGCCCGGCGCCGGCAGCTCCGCGACCGGTACGCCAAGCTCTTCGCCCCGGTCCCCGGCGTACGCCTGCTCGGCATGGAGGACGCGGGCTCCAACTGCTGGCTGACGACCATCGTGGTCGATCCGGAGCGGTCCGGGTGGCGGGCCGCCGACCTGGCGGCCCACCTGGCCCTGCGGGACGTCGAGACCCGACCGGTCTGGAAACCGATGCACCTGCAACCGGCGTACGCCGCCGCCGAGCGTCTCGTCACCGGCGCGGCGGAGCGGTTGTTCGCCGACGGGCTGGCACTGCCGAGCGGCAGCGTCCTCGACGAGGCGCAGATCGGCCACGTCCTCGCCGCCGTGGACGAGTTCCTGACGGTGCGGGCGGGGGCGTCGACGGCGTGACGACTCCCCTGGTGGTCGTCGGCTGCGGTGGCCACGGCCGGGAGGTCCTGACGATCGCCCGGGCGGCGGAGGCCGCAGCCGGCCGGCCGCGCTGGCGCCTCCTCGGGTTCGTCGACGACCGCCCGTCCGAGGAGAACCTGAAGCGGGTGCAGCGGCTCGACGTCCCCTACCTCGGCGAGGTCGCCTGGCTGCGCGACGCACCCCCGGAAACGCACCACGTCATCGGCATCGGCGACCCGCGCGTCCGGCTGGCCGTCGCGGGGCGCGTCGACGCGTACGGCGTGCCGGCGGCGAGCCTCGTGCACCCGGCGGCGACGATCGGGCCGGACACCGTGCACGGTCCCGGATTCGTCGCCTTCGCAGGGGCCCGCGTCACCACGAACGTCACCGTCGGCCGGCACGTGCACCTCAACCAGAACGCCACCGTCGGCCACGACTGCACCCTCGCCGACTTCGTGTCGGTCAACCCACTCGCCGCCGTCTCCGGCGACTGCCACCTGGCGGAGGGGGTGCTCGTCGGTACGACCGCAGCCGTGTTGCAGGGCCTGCGGGTGGGCCGGCACAGCACCGTCGGAGCTGGCGCCTGCGTCGTCCGGGACGTGCCGGACGGGGTCGTCGTCAAGGGCGTACCCGCCCGTTGACCCGACACGACCTCGACTCCTTGGGCAAAATTCGGTCATCAAACCTGAAAACTCCCAAACATCGCTTTCGGGCATGTATCAACTAAAGGAGTTCAAAGCTCCTTCCGCCCCGCGGCGGAAGCGGTCGGAGACGGACAGGGAGCACATATGCCGCCGGAGACAGAGACGACCCGACTCAGCGAGCAGGGGTCGTACCGGCCCAGGGCGCGCCGCCGGACCATCGGATTTCTCGCCACCGACAGCACCGCCTGGGTCTGCGGGTTCGTCGCCGCGGTCTGGTTCCGTTACGAGTTCGAACTGACGCCCGACCAGCTCGCGCGCGCCGTCGCCTGCGGCGCCCTCGCCGCCGTCGTGCACGTGGCCGTCGCGGCGGTGCGCCGGATCTACTCCGGACGCCACCCGCTGGGCAGCCTCCAGGAGGTGCAGGGGGTCGCCGGCACCGCAGCCACCACCGCCGCGATCCTGCTGGTCGGGCTGCTCCCAGCCGGCGTACGGCCGGTGCCGGCGAGC
Source organism: Micromonospora sp. NPDC047465 (assembly GCF_040643125.1). Taxonomy (NCBI): domain Bacteria; kingdom Bacillati; phylum Actinomycetota; class Actinomycetes; order Micromonosporales; family Micromonosporaceae; genus Micromonospora; species Micromonospora sp. NPDC047465. The sequence goes on along the minus strand of NZ_JBEYTP010000003.1, from coordinate 167,660 downwards.
GCCCCGCTGGTCGGGGGCGCCCTGGCACTGCTGTTCATGCTCGCCGCCCGGTTCACCTACCGGCATCGCCGCGACCTCGCCATGCGACCGGACGTCCGGTCCTCGAACCCGGTGCTGCTGTTCGGGCTCGGCGACGCCGGGCAGGGACTGCTGCGGGCCATGCTCAGCGACCCGCGCGGGCGGTACCGGCCCGTCGGCGCCCTCGACGACGACCCCGACAAGCGGGACCTGCGCATCGGCGGAGTACGCGTGCTCGGCGGCCGGCGGGACGTCCCGGAGGCCGTCCGGCGTACCGGTGCGACGACCGTGATCTTCTCCGTCGCGAACGCCGACGCCGCGCTGATCCGGCAGATCCGGGAGGCCACGCTGCAGACCGGGGCGGCGTTCAAGGTGCTGCCTCCCGTCCGGGACCTCGTCGACCACCGGATCACCGTCACCGACGTCCGCGACGTGCAGATCGGCGACCTGCTCGGGCGCCGGCAGGTGGTGGCCGACATGCCGATGAGCACCAGCGGGCTCACCGGCCGACGGATTCTGGTCACCGGCGCCGGCGGCTCCATCGGCTCGGAGCTGTGCCGGCAGGTGATGAAGGCGGACCCGGGCGAACTGATGATGCTCGACCGCGACGAGTCGGCCCTGCATGCCCTCCAGATGTCACTGGCCGGCCGGGCCCTGCTGGACGGTCCCGAGCTGATCCTCGCCGACCTTCGGGACGACGAGGGGATCCGACGGATCATCCGCGAGCGCCGGCCGGAGGTCATCTTCCACGCCGCCGCGCTGAAGCACCTCACGCTGCTCCAGCGGCACCCCGGCGAGGCGGTGAAGACGAACGTCTGGGGCACGCTCTCCGTGCTCGACGCCTGCCGCGACGTCGCCCGGTTCGTCAACATCTCCACCGACAAGGCGGCCGACCCGATCAGCGTCCTCGGCTACTCGAAGCGGATCACCGAACGGCTGACCGCGCACGCCGCCTCCCGCTTCCCCGGCACCTTCCTCAGCGTCCGCTTCGGCAACGTGTTGAGCAGCCGCGGTTCGGTGGTGACGGCGTTCCAACGGCAGATCGAGCTGGGCCGACCGCTCACCGTCACGCACCCCGAGGTGACCCGCTACCTGATGACGGTGCAGGAGGCGGTGCACCTGGTGTTGCAGGCCGCCGAGATCGGCCGGGACGGGGAGGCGTTGGTGCTGGACATGGGCGAGCCGGTCCGCATCGCCGACCTGGCGCGGCAGATGGCCGAGCAGGCGGAGAGCAGCGTGCCGATCGTCTACACGGGGCTGCGGCCCGGCGAGAAGCTGCACGAGGACCTCTTCGGCACCGGGGAGGTCGACACCCGGCCGCTGCACCCGCTGGTCTCGCACGTGGCGGTGCCCGCGCTGGACCCGATGGAGGTCAGCGGCCTCGACCCGTACGACGCCCCCGAGAAGGTCGTCGCCCAGCTCGCCCAGCTCTGTGCCCACCCGACCGGACCTGTCCACGCCGCCTCCGTGCAGGTTCCGTTGTCGCGCTGAAGTCTCCCCGTGGACGCCGCCGACCCGCCGGGTCGGCGGCGTCCACACGTCCAGGCCGACTACGGGCCCGCGGCGGGTCCTGTCGGCACGGGGCACGAGAAGGCCGGCGACCGGGGCTCCGGTCGCCGGCCCCTGTCGCACCTCAGCGGCGGATGCCCGCCCAGTCGTGGTGCCGCCGAACGGTGGAGAGGATGAAGTCGACCACCCGACGGGAGGTGTCCGGGACCCGGTAGTCGACCGGGCACGGCACCCCCTGGGCGGCGACCTGGTCCACGGTCACCTCGACCGCCTCGACCACGCCCTGCGGGTCGAGCCCGGTCATGATGATCCCGCCGGCGTCCAACGCCTCGGGACGCTCGATCGACTCGCGCAGCGTCACGGCGGGGAAGCCGAGGATCGCGGCCTCCTCGCTGATCGTGCCGCTGTCGGAGAGCGTGCAGTAGGCCCTGGTCTGGAGGTGCACGTAGTCGAAGAGGCCGAACGGCTCGTGGAACGCGATCCCCTCCAGGGCGGTCGCGTCCGGCGCCAACGCCTCCAACCGCTTGCGGGTACGCGGGTGCGTGGAGACCAGCACCGGATACCCCCACCGGTCACGGACCGCCCTGAGGCAGTCGAGCAGACGCTGGAGGCGGGCCGGCTGGTCGACGTTCTCCTCGCGGTGCGCGCTGACCACGAAGTACCGGCCGGGCGCGAGGTCGAGCTGTCGCAGGACCGCCGACGCGGCGATGTCGGACCGGTAGTGCGCCAGCACCTCCCGCATGGGCGAGCCGGTGTGCAGGATCCGGCGCGGGTGCAGCCCCTCGGCCAGCAGGTTGCGCCGGGCGTGCTCCGTGTAGACCAGGTTGAAGTCGGCGACGTGGTCGACCAGCCGTCGGTTCGTCTCCTCCGGGACGTTCAGGTCGAAGCAGCGGTTGCCGGCCTCCATGTGGTAGACCGGCACCCGCATCCGCCGGGCCATCAGTGCGGCGATGCAGCTGTTGGTGTCGCCGAGCACGAGCAGCGCGTCCGGCCGCGTCTCGGCGACGACCGCCTCCATGCCGATCAGCACGCCGCCCAGCACGCGACCGAGCGACGAGGTGTCCACCCGCAGGAACCGGTCCGGCTCGCGCAACCGCAGCTCCTTGAAGAAGACGTCGGAGAGCGTGCTGTCCCAGTTCTGCCCCGTGTGCACCAGCAGGTGGTCCACCGTGTCGTCGAGCCGGGCGATCACCCGGGACAACCGGATGATCTCGGGTCGGGTGCCGACCACCGTCATGATCCGGGTCATGCCCGTCCTCTCTCTGCTGCCAGCTTGCTCATGATGTCCTCGAACTGGTCCACGCCCACCCGCAGCGACATGCGCTCCTGGTAGACGCGCCGGGCCCGCAGGCCCAGCTCCGCCCGCGCCGCCGGGGACTCGGCCGCCGCGACGGAGAACCGCGCGGCGAGCGCCTGCCAGTCCCCCGGCGGGGAGACCAGTCCGACGCCGGTCGAGCGGACCAGGTCCGCCGCCTCGCCGCCCACGGAGGCGATCACCGGGGAGCCGCACGCCAGGGCGGCCTGCAGCTTCGACGGGATGCTGCCGCGCAACGCGGGCAGGTCGCGCAGGCAGACGAGCTGCCAGTCCGCGGCGGCGTACAACTCGGCCATCTGCTCGGCCGGGCGCCGGCCGACGAAGCGGACGTTGTCGGCGCCGAGGTCAGCGGCGAGCCGCCGGGCGGCGTCCTCGCCGGCGCCGGAGCCGACCAGCACCAGGTCGATCCGGTCGCGGGCGGCGGCCGCCGCCCGGATCGCGGTCTCGATGCCCTGCAACAGTCCGATGTTGCCGGCGAACATCACCGTGCAGCGTCCACGGTGGCCGAGCGCCGCGCGGGCCGCGTCGGTGGCCGGCACCGGCCGGAACAGCGCGTCGTCGGTCCAGTTCCACACCACCCGGACGCGGGCCGGGTCCGCGCCGCGGGCCACCACCAGGTCGGCCATCGCCGGCGAGATCACCACGACGGCGCTGGCCAGGCGGTACGTCGCGCGCATCAGCGCGGCGATCCCCCGCTGCAACGCCCGGCCGGTCCGGCCGGTCGGCGCCATGCCCGACCCGAGCACGGACTCCGGCCACAGGTCCTGCACGTGGAGCACGATCGGCGTACGCCGGGCCGCGCGGGCGATCGCCGCCGCGGCGAACGAGGTGGGCGGCGGGTGGTAGACGTAGGTGACGTCGGTGCCCGCCAACCAACGGACGCCGCCCAGCGCGCTGCTGGCTCCGAAGGAGAGGTGGCTCAGCGCGCGCCGGGCGGCGGACGTGTCGTGGCTGGGGTAGGCGGGCACCCGCCGGACGGCCACCGGGCCGTCGGCCTCGGTGTGTCGCCAGCGTTGCCGCCAGCCCGGGAAGATGCGGCCGTGCGGGTAGCTCGGAAAGGTGGTGAGCACCCGCACCTCGTGGCCCCGCTCCGCCAACTGGCGCGCCAGGTTGCCGGGGATGAACACCCCTTCCGGCGGATACCACTGGCTGACCAGGCCGATCCTCACGCGTCGACCACCGGCTGCTCCGCCCGGGGGGCCTCCACCGGCTCGGGCCAGGTGTCCGGCCGGTCCGGGTCGAACACCTCGTTCGTCCAGAACATGGTGACCAGCTCGTCCGATCCGGTGTTGACCAGCTTGTGCACCCACATGGTGGGCATGTCCACCAGCACCGGCTCGTCGCCGGAGACGGGAAACCGCACCACCTCGGTGTCGCCGACCCTGCGCAGGCTGATCTCGGCCGTGCCGTGCAGCACGACGAACCGCTCCATCTTGGCCAGGTGGAAGTGCTCGCCCCGGGTGATGCCGGGACGGGTCGTGGAGCAGAAGGTCTGGCCGCCTCCCCCGTGCGCCTTGACCGTCTCGACCAGCTCGCCCCGGGTGTCCGCCCGGCGCGGCAGCGCCAGCGGATAGTGCGCGGGGAAGCAGTGCGACCGGTACGTGTTGAACAGCCGGACGTCGTGCCGGTCCAGCAGAGCCGGGATTTCCCCCGTCCCGTACGTGGCGGCCATGTCGGCGAGCCGGTCGGCGAGGGCCCGCACGCCGATCCGCAGCGCCGGCATGGCCGGATCCCACGATCCCCCGGCCGGAACACCGACGAGTCGGGCCGCCGCGTCGGTGACGTGTACCAGGCTCAGCTCCCGGTCGGCGTGCACCTCCGGCCGGCCGCCCTCGGCGAGCAGCCGACAGAAGGTCGCGACCGCGGAGTTGTAGAACGGCCGCCCGTGTTCCCCGTACAGGTTCGGCAGCAGGACGTCGTCGACCGGCAGGCCCGTGTCGGCCAGGATGCCGGCGGCGGCAGCCTTCGCGTCGCCGTAGGGCGTGCCGTTGCCGGCCTGCACCGAGTTGGCGAAGACCACCGTCCCGGGCGGCGTCGGGCAGTGCTTGAGACCCTGCGCGAGCTGGGCGGCGAGCTGCACGTTGCCGGCGGACACGTCCGCCGGCTCGCCCCGGTTGACCCCGGCCAGGTGCAGCACCCGGTCGACCCCGCCGATCTTCGCGGCGACCCGCTGGGGGTCGGCCAGGTCGGACCGGGTGACGACGACCGGCTCCGGCCAGCCGAGGACGCGCAGCAGCACCCGTACGTGCCAGCCGAGGAAGCCGCCGGCTCCGGTGACCGCGAGCCTCAGCATGCCAGCACCGGCTCCCGCAGGGCCAGCTCCGCGCGGACCTCGGGCAGCGTCTTCAGCAGCTCGATGATCTCCGGTACGCCCATCCGCGGCGCGTTCGCCGAGTTGAAGTCCTCGGTCGGCCCGTCGCCCAGCTCACCCTCGGAGACATAGAGCGCGTAGTTGAGGTCGCGGGCGTCCAGCGGCACGCGGTAGAAGTTCCCGAAGTCGTCGGCCTGAGTGAGCTCCTCGCGGCTGGCGAGCGTTTCGTGCCACTTCTCGCTGTGGCGTACACCAATCACGTCGAGCTTGAACGGCACGTCGAAGAGCTGGCAGACGGCCTCGGCGAGATCCCCGATCGTGCAGGCCGGCGCCTTGCGGATGAAGACGTCACCGGGACGCGCGTTGTGGAAGGCGTGCTCGACGAGGTCCACCGAGTCGGCCAGGGACATGAGGAAGCGGGTCATGGTCGGATCGGTGACGGTGAGCGTGCGTCCGGCCTTGATCTGCTCGATGAAGAGCGGGATCACCGACCCACGCGAGTACATGACGTTGCCGTAGCGAACACAGGAGACGGTGGTAGCGCTGTTCGGGTTGTTCCGGGCGTGCGCCTGGGCGACCTTCTCCATCAGAGCCTTGCTCATCCCCATGGCGTTCACGGGGTAGACGGCCTTGTCCGTGCTGAGCAGCACGACAGACCCGACGCCGTTCTGCGCCGCGGCCTCTACGACGTTGGCGCTGCCCAGGATGTTCGTCCGGACCGCTTCGAGCGGGAAGAACTCGCAGGACGGGACCTGCTTGAGCGCTGCCGCGTGGAAAATGAAGTCGACGTCGCGGGTCGCCCGCTCCACGCTGTCGCGGTCCCGGACATCCCCCACGTGGTAGCGCACGCGCTCGTCACCAAGGGTGCGGCGCATCGCGTCCTGCTTGGCCTCGTCACGGCTGAGGATCCGCACCTCGGCAACGTCGCGGTCCAGCAAGCGGCGGGTCATGGTCTGTCCGAAGGAGCCGGTGCCGCCGGTGATGAGCACTCGGCGTCCAGCGGTCATGAAGCTCATGGATTCTCCCGTGTCGTTGCTCGGCGGGCCGCCACCGGCTGCTTCAGCAGACGGGGCCGCCGGGTGACGCCTCGGCAAACCATCCGGCAGCAGGGCCGTGACTTGCATGGGGCACCCGGGACAACGACATGTGGCCGGTCGAGATACGCTTTTCATCCCAAACCAGTCAAAACGCCTGATAACCCCATACGGGTCGTCGGCGGATCGTTCAGATCATCCACTTTATGCCATGTTTTGGGTCTCTTCCCGCGCTCTGCCTGGTACAAACGATCCGGTGTCGCCCGCGCCACGCGCCTGAGGCTTCGACACCACCGCCCGCAGCGCAAACCGGCGTCCCGGGGGGAAACGCCCGAGGGAAAGGCCAGGGGTGACCGCCTCCTTGACTCGCCAGCGCCGCCCGCAGTTCGTCAGCTCCGATCAGTCACGCGATCAGGGGGCGAGACGCGCCGCGGCACCTGCACGCCGGCCGGAAGTCCACAAGCCGTCGGGCTCCCGGGACGGCCACGGCCGTATCCGCCCCCCGCTGAGCCTGCCCCCGGTGCTGGTGTTGGCTCTGGTCGCCTTCATGGCCGCCCGCCCGCCGTGGTGGTCGTTCAACTACGCGGCACCGCTGGCCCTGCTCGCCCTGGCCCTCAGTGGACGCGTGCCCCGACCACGACTGCCTGACGTGCTGGCGATCGCGACCGGCGCATGGGCGCTGGCCGCTGCCCTCTGGACGGATCACCCGGAGCTGACCATCCCGGCTGGCTACCGGTACGCCACGGTCTGTCTGCTGTTCGTGGTCTGCCGGCACGTGGTGCGCCGCCGGCGGGATCTCCTCCTGCTCGGTTCGACGTATCTCGCAGGCTGCGTGGTCGTGGCACTGGAGTTGGTTGTAAGCGCGGGCAGCGAGCTACGCCAGCAGGGTGAGCTTCTTGACGTCGCCACCAGGTACGGCATCGAGGGCCGGGAGATCAACGCCACCGCGTACACCCTGGCCGTCGGAGTGGTCGTGGCGATACTTCTGACCGCCGCCGTACACCGCCGGCCGATCTTGCGGGTCGCCCCGCCCCTTCTCGCACTTCCGGTGGTCTGGGGCATGCTCCTCACCGGCTCCCGGGGGGCGGCCATCGGTGCGCTGCTCGGCGTCGTCGTGTTGGGGCTGGCCTGGCTGTTTCCCCGGGCCACCGTCATCGGGGTGGGTGCCATCGCCGGGCTCCTGATCGTCATCGTGCCGTTCGGCTTCGCCCCCCACCGGGTGGCGCTCTGGCTCGACGAACTCTACGGTCGCCCCACGGGCGACATCTCCGGACGCTTGGAGCTGTGGCCGTACGCCTTGTCGACCTGGAGCGAGGCGCCCCTGACCGGTTCCGGCCCAGGTGTCTTCATCGGCACGAATCCGTTCCAGATCGGTCCCCACAACCTGCTGCTGATACTCGGTAACGACCTCGGTCTGGTCGGCGCGGTTCTCTACCTCGGTGTCCTTCTTGCCGCCTGTTGGACCGCGGCCCGTGTCTCGCGGCAGGGACTCGTCCTGACGTCTGTCTTCACCGCCGTGCTGCTGCCGATCTGGCTGAGTGGCCAGTGGGAGGCGGCGCTCGCGATGTGGCTCGCGCTCGCACTGGTCACCGCCCTGTCGGAGCTGCCGGCATCGCCCCGGGCGGCACACCGCGCGCTGCCAGGGGAGCTGTCCTGGGGCAAGCGTCCGATCCTTCCGCAGCTTTCCGGACCGAATGCCCAATAGCGGGTCGACAAACCTGACGGGGCGCGACGGTCGAGAACCGTCGCGCCCCGTGACTCTTTCGACTCGTCACCGAACGACGTGAGTAAGGGAACGGGTCGGTGGTTCCGCCCGAGGCGCCGACGGAGGACCGATGGACCGGCGGGCGGCCTCGCCCAGGACCTCCGCCAGGCGCAGGGCCACCTGGTCGGATCGGTGATGGCGTACCGCGAAGGCCAGCCCCTGCCGGCCGAGGCGCTCCCGCAGGCCCGCCTCCTGGCACAACCGGGCCAGCTCCCGGCTCAGGGTCACCGGGTCGTCGACGCCGACGACGACGCCGGCGTCGGCCTCCCTGAGGTGTGCCATCGAGGCCAACTCGACCGGTCCGAACCCGAGCACCGGCCGGCCGGCGGCGAGGTACTGCGGGATCTTCGTGGAGAGCGAGTAGCGGGTGTAGGCCCGGTTGTCCTCGGCGAACGACTCCACGTGTACGAGAACATCCGCGCCCCGCAGGACCGCGGCCACCTCCGTGCTGCTGAGCGATCGACCAAGGCGTACAGCGGCCAGATCGGCCAGATGGCCGCCGTACCGGGCGACGTCCTGCTGCGGCATGTGCACGGTCAACCGCGCCGCCACCCCCTCGCCGGCCAGCTGGTCCATCGCCTCGCCGATGCGCCGCAGCGACCGCCAGCGCCCCAGGTGCAGGCCGCCCACATAGACCAGCTCGATCGCCGCGCCGTCGGGACGTGGTGGCACGGGGTGTCCAGGGACGGCGAAGTCCTCCGCGTCCACGCAGTTGCCGAAGGCGGCGAATGGCAGCCGGTAGCGGCGCTCGTACTCCCTGGCCATCGGGCCGCTGATGCCCAGCCCGTACGAGGATTGCCGCAGCACAGCGCGCAGCTCGCGGCGCACCGCCTGCCGGGGCAGGCCGAGCACCTGTCCCTGGGCGTACAGCGTGGTCGCCCAGTCGTCCATGAAGTGCGGCACGAGCGGGACGTCGCACTCACGGGCGGCCATCAGTGCCAGCCGCATCATCCGGATACTTCCCAGCGTCGCGTACACCACCTGCGGCTGTTGCGCCCGTACCCAGTCCCGCAGGTGGGCAGGCGGCCGAATCGGAGTCAGATCGAAGAAGGCGGTCAACTCCTTCCGCAGCCACGCCCGAACCGGCCCGGGATCCTGATCCATGCGGACCGTCCCGTTCGCTCGCGCGCCGCCCGTCGCTGTCACACGCTCCGAGCGCTGCGTCCACCTCCGCAGCCGGATCAGGTGATGCTCGACCGGGGCGATTTCCTGACCGACGTGCGCGAAGCTGGCGCAGACATCTGTCGTGGGCTCCCGATCCTCTGTGTACAGCTGGGCGAGCCGGTCGCGGGGCCAGCCGGCGAACAGGTTCGACAGCGTGATGCCGGTGCCGGAAGTACGGCTGAAAGCAGCCCCTCCCACCACCAGCACGCGCGGATACTCCTCAGGCAGCAATCGGCTCACCCTTCCTCTCCTGCGCCGCCGGCGCGCGGTGCCTCCGCAGCGTCCGGCGGTATCCGTAGAGTGCGGCCGGCAGGACGGTCAAGGCGTAGCCCGCCGCCCCGACCCAGGGCACAGCGGTGACGCCGAACCACCGGGCGCCATACCACTTGCCGAGGATCGAGAGAGCCAGAAAGGCCACCCAGCCCACCAGTTGCGGAACGACCACACCAGCCGCGTTCTGCACCATGAAGCGCGGCGAGAGCGCCGCCTGTAGCACCCACCACACCGCCAGTCCGGCCAACAGCCATCGGTCTCCTCCGATTGACACCGGGAGCCACGCGGCGAAGAGCCAGTCCCCGAAAGACACCAGCACTACCGACGGGACCGCGGCGGCGAGCACGGACAGGACGGTCATCCGGCGGGTGGTGTGCCGCACCCAGGAAAGCTGCCCCTGGGCGAGGGCGTCACCGTTGGCCGGCCAGAGCGGCACGTTGACCAGGACGACGAGTTGCCCGAGCTGGGCCAGCAGCTTCGCCGGAATCACGAAGCCGGCGACGGCGGACAGCCCGAGCGCGTGCGCGATGACGAGGGTGTCGGCGTTGGTGGCCAGTGACATGACCACCGTCAACACGAAGAACAGCCCGCTCAACCGGGTCAGTTCCCACGCCGTGCGGGCGTCGACGGCGCCCAGCCGGGGCCGGATCCGGCGATGACCCCGGCGGAAGAACCAGATCGTGTTGACGAGGTTGACCAACGGCGGCACGGCGACCGACGTCGCGATCACGAGCATCGGGGACAGGCCGGCGGCCACGACGGCGAGCACCAGGACCAGCCCGGTGAGACTGGCGGCGGCCTGCCAGATGTTGCTGCGTCCCACCTGCTGATAGGCGTACTGCACCCGAGTGATCAGGGAGAGCGGCACGTTCACCAGGAACGCGGTGAGGCACATGAGCGCGATGAGCCGGGTCTGGCCGGACGTGACTTCGCCACTGACGTTGAAGAGCGACGTCCACGGGATGCCGCCTGCGAACAGCCACAGCAGGGTGATCATGGCAGCGGCCAGTAGTGACAACGTCAGATAGGCGCTGGAGATGTAGCCTCTGGCACGGTCGTCGTCCCCGTGGGCATGGCACGGGGCCAGCTTGGTCATCAGCCCGCTACCCAGTCCGAGATCGGCGAACGACGCCATGCCGACCAGCGCGGCGACCGCCATCCACAGCCCGTACAGATCGGTGCCGAAGTACGGCAGCGTCACCGGGACGAGCACGATCGGCGCGACGAAACCCGCCGCCCGGCTGACCAGCGCGGTGGCCACGCCGGACAGCAGCCGGCGCGTGCGGTCATGCGGGCGGCGGTGGGCCGCCCGCGCGTGCCCGGCCCGCTCGGCGACCCTCCAGGACACGCGTGCCCCTAGTGGCCGGCGAACACGTGACCGGCCATCCAGGACACCGTTTCCCGAAGGCCCTCACGCAACGAAATCGGGCGCACCGCCGGAAAGAGTTCGTGCAGCCGGCTGGAATCAGCTTGGGAGTCCCGGACGTCCCCGGGGCGTGGCGGCTCGTGGAACCGCTCCAAGGGACGGCCGAGCAACTGCTCCAGCTCACCGATCACCTCGAGCAGCGAGATTCGCGCGCCGAAGGCGAGGTTGACCACGTCCGGTGCGGACACCCGGCGGACGACCGCGTCGACGATCACCGAGGTGACGCTGCCGACGTAGGTGAAGTCGCGGGTCTGCCGCCCGTCGCCGTGGACCCGCAGCGGCTGCCCGGCCAGGGCCGCGGTGACGAACCGGGGCACCACTGCCGCGTAGGCGTGGTGGGCCGCCTGCCGGGGGCCGAAGACGTTGAAGAAGCGGAAGGGCAGCACCGGCAAGCCGTAGCAACTCGCGTAGGCGACGGTGTACGCCTCGGCGGCGAGCTTGGAGACGGCGTACGGGCTGACCGGCATCGGGCGCAGTCCTTCCTGCCGGGGCAACACGGGGTTCGCGCCGTAGACGGAGGAGGACGAGGCCATGATCACCTGCCCGACGTCGTGCCGGCGCGCCGCCTCGAGCACCATCAGGGTGCCGGTGGCGTTCGCGTGGTGGCTCGGCAGCGGGCGGTCGATGGACCGGGGCACCGAGCCCAGTGCGCCGAGGTGCACCACGCTGGCGGCGCCGGCGAACGCCTCGTCCAGCAGGTCGGGGTCGAGAACGGTGCCGCGGAGGAGCGGCACCGGCAGGCCGTCCAGGTTTTCCAGGAGACCGGTGGAGAGGTCGTCCACCGCGACGACCGAGGCGACCTCCGGCGTGTCCAGCAGCGCCCGGACCAGGTTGGCCCCGATGAAGCCGGCACCGCCCGTCACCACTACCTTCACGGTCGTCCCCCGTTTCCCGGTGCCCCGCGGCCCGACGCCGACGCGATCACCAACGGGACAACGAGCACGACAGGTGATAAGTCACGCAAACAAGGACGTACGTCCGGCGCTCATCCATGAGGTCAGCGTCCGGACGCGGCGGGCGCCACGGCCGAGCGGCCCGTCGGGGAGGCGTCCGGCGACGCGGCCAGGGAGGCCAGGAAGTCGTGCACCCGCCGCCCCTGAGCCACGGGGCTGCGGGTCAGGCGGAGGAACTCCCGGCCGGCCGCCCCACGCCGGGTCACCTCCCCGGGCGGAAGCGCCAACGCGCGGATCAGCGCCTCACGGAGACCGTCGACCGTGTCCAGCTCGGCGAGAACGAGGTGCGGCAGGTAGTCGGCGGGAATGCCGGGCAGCCGGGTACTGACCACCGGCACCCCGGCCGACAGGTACTCGATGGTCTTGGACGGGAACGAGTAGCTCACGAAACCCTGCGCGACCGGACGGGGGTTGACCAGCACCGCCGCCCGCGCGAGGCGGCCGGCCAGCACGTCCCGGTCGAGCAGGTCCGGAGGCGCGATCCGCGGGTCGGCGGCGGCCTGCTCGCGCAGCCAGGGCGTCAACTCTCCCCGGCCGAACAGCAGCAGCCGCAGGTCCGGGTCGGGCAGCGCGCGGAATGCCGCCACCAGGCGGTCCACACCGTACGCGCGACTGAGCCCTCCCGCGTACACCACCTCACGGACGTCCGGGGCGGCCTCGACACGGGGGCGGACCCCGGCGGGCGGGTGGAAGATCCCCTCCATGACCAGGTGGGGACGCCCGGGCGCGAAGTCCTCGGCGAGTGGCCCGGTCAGCGCGATCACCCCGGCGCAGCGCCGCAACGCGGCCCGGACCAGGGCGACGTCGAGCCGGCGCAGCAGCCGCACCAACCGCCCGTCGGTGGGAAGTGCGACGCCCGGCGGGTCGGTGAGCACGGGTACGACCCGCACCCCGCGCCGCGCGGCCAGCGCACCGGCCCACAGGAACGGGGCGTGCACGCCGTGCACGAGCAACACCTCTCCCGCGCCTGGCGAAGCGGCCAGCCGCCGGCGGGCGGCGAGGAATCGCGTCAGGTGCTTGACGCCGAGCACGTTGACGAAGCCCAGCAGCCGACCCTCGACCCCGTCGTGGTGGAACCGCCCGCCACGGAACACCAGCCGGCGGTTGCGCGGCCAGGTGGAGACGGGCGCGGCGGAGAGGAGGCTCACGTGGCAACCCGCGGCGCGCATCGTGGCCACCAGCCCCCAGGCGAGGGTGTGGGTCTGGGTGGCGTGCACGGCGTCGCGTGCGGTGACGTCCGCGAGCACGTCGTCCGGCACGGTGAACCCGAGCAGCGTCACACGGGTGCCATGCGGGGCCGTCACCGGCCCACCGCCAGGATCCGGCGGTAGACCCCGTCGAGGTTGTCAAGCATGCGGTCGAGGCTGTACCGCTCGCGGACCCGGCCGCGCGCCCGGACACCGAGTTCGACCCGGGCGGTCGGGCTGGCCACCAGGGGCACCAGGGCGTCGGCGAGAGCCCGCGGATCGCCGGTGGGCACGAGCACACCGGCTCCGTCGCGCAGCACCTCCACGTTGCCTCCGACCGCGCTCGCCACCACCGGCAGCCCGTGGGCCATCGCCTCCAGCAGCGCGTTGGACAGGTTCTCGTGCAGCGTCGGGAAGACGAACAGGTCGGCGGCGGCCAGCAGGTCCGGCACGTCGGCTCGGGAGCCGAGCAGGCGCACGTCGAGCGCGTCGGGGCCTGCCGCGGCGGCGGCGCCCAGCGCCTCGGCGATCGCGGGGCGGTCCGGACCGTCGCCGGCCACGAGCAGCACCCGGCGACCGGCGGCGGCCGGCAACCGGCGCAGGGCGTCGGCGAGCACCCCATAGCCCTTCTCCCAGGTCAGCCTGGCGACCGTGATCATCACGACGTCGTCCGGCCGCAGGCCGAGTTCGTCGCGGGCCCGCTCGCGGGGGCCGGGCTCCTCCGGCACCAGCACACCGTTCGGGATCACCCCGACGAACCGGTCCCGGCAACCGCGCAGGAAGTCCCGTCCCGCGGCGTACTCGCAGACGGTCGCGACGTGGGTGGCCGCCCGCAGGGTGAACGGCTCCGCGCCGTGCACCAGCAGCCCACGCCGCAGCGGCCGGCCGCCCTGACGCAGATCGCGGACGGTGCCGTGCACCGTGACCAGGATCCGCGGGCAGCGGGCCAGGCGTGCGGCGAGGACGCCGAGAAAGCCTTCGTTCTGCAGGCCCCGGACGTGCACCAGGTCCGGCCGGAGGCGGCGCAGCAGCGCCACCCACTCGCGGAGCAGCAGCACGTCGAGGCCGCCATTGCCCCGGTCCTGGTGCATCCGCACGAAGTCGTACTCGTCGCCGAGCCGGGAGGCGAGTACCCGCTCGACGACGGTCAGGGGGCCGTTCGCTCCCGGCCGTCCGGCGGAGTGCTGGACCACGACCGGGCGGGCACGAGCGGCGGGTGGCGGATGGTCGAGACCGGCGACGGCGATGCTCGGGCGCACAGGAACTCCAATCCGACGCGTTCCGGCGTGGGGGCCGGCAGCGGGCGACACGGCGATCTAGACTATCGGGTGATATCGGATTAACAGGACCATTTCCTCGAACGGGGTAACTCATGTCCCAGCCACCGGTGGCGGGCCCGCTCGACCCGGCCGGTCCCGGCACCCCCCGCCTCCTCGCGCTGGCGGCGTACCGGTTTCCGCACGGCGATGCCATGTCCAACCGGCTGCTGCACCTGGCCCGTTCGGCGACTCCACCCGGTGCCACCGTCGTGGTGGTCAACGACTGGCCCGCCGACGGGACCCGGCCACCCGTGGATCCGCCGCTGCCAGCGGAGGTCCAGCTCCTGACTCTCCCGCCGAGCACGGGAGGCAAGGTGGCCCGTTGGTGGCACCGCCAGCGCCGCCCGCTTCGAGTACTCGCCGCACTGCGCCGGGCCGGCGTACGACGGGCCGATCTGGACGGTGTCCTCCTGCCGCTGGGGCTGTGGAATCTGACCACCTGGGTAGTTCTTCGACTCGTGGTGCGCCGTCCGATCACCGTCGACGTGATGGAGCGGCACGACGCGCCGCAGTTCAGCCTGGGCCGACTCAGCCCACATTTCGTCCGACACCGTTGGCAGGCGTTGCTCGCGGCCCGGCTGGCCGACCGGATCATCGCGATCTCCACCGCGCTCCACGGCGATTTCGGTCACCGGCGACCGACACTCGTGGTACCGCCGCAGGTCGACTGCGCCAATTACGCGTCCCCCGCGCCGCCCTCGCTGGAGGGCGGCCTGCGCCTGCTCTACGCCGGCACCGCCGGCGCCAAGGACCTGCTGGCCGTCGTGGTGGAGGGGATCCGGCAGTTGCCCGCGGCGGAGCGTGACCGGGTCCGTCTGACGATCGCCGGCATGACTCGCGACCAGGCCGTCGAACTGTCCGACCTGGACGCCCACGGCCTAGTGGACCTCGCCGGGCAGATCACCTTCCTGGGCCGGGTGCCGCGTGAGCGCATCCTGGCCGAGCTGGGCTGCGCACACTTCTCGGTCCTCGTCCGCCCCGACGTCGGATACTCGAGGGCGGGCTTCCCGTCGAAGGTGCCGGAGAGCCTGGCCGCCGGGTGCCCAGTGCTGCTGAACCACACAAGTGACCTCGCTCGGTACGTCACGGAGGGGCGCGAAGGGCTCGTGCTGGCTGGACCGACCCCGGACGACGTCCACGACGGCCTGCTGCGGGCGCTCGCCTTGGACGACGACGAGTGGCGACGGATGAGCCAGGCCGCCCGGGATCGGGCGAGGGACTTCGACTACCGCTCCTGGACGCCGGCCGTGCGCGACTTCATGGCCGGCGCGGGGCGCGGCTCCGGCACGGCGAACTCGGTAAGCGAAGCCAACTCGGCTACTGTCAGCCGCTGATCCGGGGGGTAGAGGGCGCGCTCGTGGGCGGCGATCGTCTCGACCGGCCAGCGTAGCCGGACCACCCGGGCCGGGCTGCCGGCCACGATCGCGTACGGCGGCACCGGCCGGGTGACGACCGCACCGGCTCCGATCACCGCACCGCGCCCGACGGTGACCCCATGCAGGATGACCGCGCGGGTGCCGATCCAGACGTCGTCGCCGATCACCACACCACGATCGTGGTCCTCGTCGCCCGGCCCCTTCGTGACCGCGATCATCGGTACGCCGATCTGGTCCACCCGGTGGTTGCCACCCCGGATGGTGACCTCCGGACCGAACATCACGTTGTCGCCGATCCGTATCCGGGACCGGGCAGCCATGATCACCGGACGGTGTCCGAGGTCCACGTTGCGCCCCACCTCGATCGTCTCGAAGGTGTAGACGCCGTCCGGATCAAACACGAATCCGTCACCCCGCGCGGCGAACCGGTCAGCCACGGCGAGCCCGTGTATCGCCCGGCGGGCCCGCGAGCCAGTGGTGACGACCCGGTCAACCAGCCGCGCCACCGGACCGAGGACGCGACCAGGCCGCCTCGCGTCCACCCGCATCAGGCCGCGCTCCCTGTCGTCGCTCGCCACCGTGCCGGCGTCGAATGCAGCGGCCGGTCCGCCGCAACGTCCCCCGGAGCCGACGCCCACTCGACGCCCGGGCCACGACCAAGATCCCGATACCTGCGCAACACCTGTCGTCCACCTCGGATGTCGTTGTGATCTGAGCGCGGCGGCGCCAGGTCTTCCGTATAACCGGCCCCGGCCTGAGGTCCATCGGATGGCTGGCGCGGCCCTCGAACGGGTGACGCGCGAGCAGACAACCGGCCCCGGTGGCCCCGGTCCAACCCGCCTGACCTCGCGCCACGCCGACGATTATCACGCCCCGCAACGACTCCGTCACCGAAAATACGGTATGGCCAGAGTTTTGATCCTGACCGATTACCGTGGCACCTTCTATTCGACGGCCCGCACACGGCACGGCCTGTGCACGATGGACGTCGATCGGGTGTGCCGGCGCCTCAGTGACGCCGGGCTGCGCCCGGAGGTGATCCCGCTGGCCGAACTGGACCTTGGCGCGGACCTTCAGGGCGTTCCCGTGCTGTACACCTCCTCCGAGGATGCCGGGCTGCTCTACAAGAGCTGGATCGAGGACCTCGTCCTCGCGCTGGAGACGGCCGGGGCGAGGACCATCCCGAGCTACCGCTTCCTGCGCGCGCACCACAACAAGGCGATGATGGAGGCACTGCGCTTCCAACTCTTCCCCAAGGAAGCGGCCGGGCTGCACACTCGCACCTTCGGCACGCTAGAGGAGTTGGCGTCCACCGCCCTCGACGGGCCGTGGCCGAAGGTGGTCAAGGCAGCGTACGGCGCGGGGTCGGCGTTCGTCGCCTTGGCGGCCGACCACGCGGAGCTGATCCGCGTGGCGCGACGTTTCAGCCGGGTCGCCGACCTGCGGGCAGGGGTACGAGAGCACGCCAAGCGCGCGCTGCGGCGTGAGCACCACCCCCACTCGCTGCACCGGCACAAGTTCGTGGTGCAGAACTTCATCCCAGGACTGGCCGGCGACTTCAAGGTGCTCCGGCTCGGCAAGCGTTACTACACGCTCTACCGGCGCAACCGTGCCGGCGACTTCCGAGCGAGCGGAAGCGGCGACTTCGACTTCCACAGCGACGGGGGCGTGGACCGCGGAGCCCTGCTCGACTACGCCGAGCAGGTGGCGGACACGCTCGGCACCCCGTTGGTCTCGCTGGACATCGGCTTCGACGGCACCCAGTTCCACCTCATCGAGTTCCAGTGCCTGCACTTCGGGACCGTGACCGCCGAGGAGTCGACCCACTACCACGTGCGCGACGGCGGCGACTGGCGGCAGGTCCAGGAGCGGTGCGACATCGAGGCGGTCTTCAGCGAGGCGATCGTGCGGCATCTGGCCCGGTGACCGACAGCGCCCGGCCGGATGTGGTGAGGTGGAGGCATGGACCGCACCCTGCTCGGGCTGGTGCTTCACCCGACGCGGGACGCCACCGGGATCGTCTCGATCATTGCCGACTGGGCGGCCCGGCACCACACGGGCCTCGTCGTGCGCACCGAGGACCGGCACCGGGTGCCGGCGACGGTGGAGGCGATGCCCGCCGAAGAGCTGGCCGAGGGTGTGAGCGCACTGATCAGCATCGGCGGGGACGGCACGATGCTCGGGGCGCTCCGGTCCGTGGTGCGCAACCCGAAGCCGGTGCTCGGGGTACACCTGGGCAAGCTCGGCTTCCTGGTGGAGGTGAAGCCGCCGGAGCTGCCGGAGGCGCTGGACCGGCTCGCCAACAAGAACTTCACGGTGGAGGCGCACAGCTGTCTGGCCTGCGACGTCTGCGGGGACGACATCGTCGCGTTCAACGACGTCGCGCTGGTCCGCCAGCCCGGCTGCGGGTTCGTGACGGCGACCCTCGCCGTGGACGGCCAGCGCTACGGCTACTACCGCTGCGACGCGTTGGTGGTGAGTACCCCGACCGGCTCGACCGCGTACAGCTACGCGGCGGGTGGCCCGCTGGTCTCCCCGGCCACGCAGGCGGTGGTGGTCACCCCGTCGGCGCCGATGGCCGGCATCTCCCGCTCGGTGGTCCTGTCCCCGGAGGAGAAGATCCGGTTGGAGCTGACGCCGGGCTCCGCGCCGGTGGCGGTGGAGATGGACGGGCTGGTGATCCGGGAGGCGGCCACCGAGGGGGCGATCGACATCAGCTACCGCCGGGAGGCGGGGCTGGTGGTACGGCTGGACCCCCGCCGCTACCAGGAGCGCAACCAGCTGAAGCTCAGCCTGCTGGACCTGCCGCTGCTGCCCGAGCAGCTGCGCGAGCTGCTGCCGGAGGGGCTGCGCGAGCAGCTCAACCGCCGCGAACTCCCCCCACCGCGCTGAACCGGCGCCGGGTGCCGGAGGAACCGGGTACGGATGTGCCTCGCGGGGCGGCTCCCCGCCAGGATCCTTCGTCTCCGTCACCGGGCGGTAACGCCGTAGATCTCTTTGATCTCCCGCGACCCGGCCGCGGATTGCCCCGCGCTCAGGACTGCTTGAGCACCTCTGTCACCAGGTCCTTCGCCTCCTGCTGGATGCGTTCCAGGTGCTTCGGCCCCTGGAACGACTCGGCGTAGATCTTGTAGACGTCCTCCGTGCCGGACGGCCGGGCGGCGAACCAGCCGGAGTCGGTGGTGACCTTGAGCCCGCCGATCGGCGCGCCGTTGCCCGGCGCGGCGGTGAGGGTCGCGGTGATCGGCTCGCCGGCCAGCTCGGTGGCGGTCACCTGCTCGGGCGAGAGCTTACCGAGCACGGCCTTCTGCTCCCGGGTCGCCGGCGCGTCGATCCGGGCGTACGCGGGCGCGCCGAAGCGCTCGGCCAGCTCCGCCCAGTGCTGGCTCGGCGTACGGCCGGTGGTGGCGATGATCTCGGCGGCGAGGAGGCAGAGCAGGATGCCGTCCTTGTCGGTGGTCCAGGTGCCCCCGTCGCGGCGCAGGAACGACGCGCCGGCGCTCTCCTCGCCGCCGAAGCCGACCGCGCCGTCGAGCAGCCCGGGGACGAACCACTTGAAGCCGACCGGCACCTCCAGCAGCGGGCGACCCAGGTCGGCGGCGACCCGGTCGATCATCGAGGAGGAGACCAGGGTCTTGCCGACCGCGGCGGCCGGGCCCCAGTTCGTCCGGGCGCGGAACAGGTGGGCGATCGCCACCGCGAGGTAGTGGTTGGGGTTCATCAGGCCGCCGTCGGGGGTGACGATGCCGTGCCGGTCGGCGTCGGCGTCGTTGCCGGTGGAGACCTGGTAGTCGGCGCGGGCCGCGATCAGCGAGGCCATCGCGTTCGGCGACGAGCAGTCCATCCGGATCTTGCCGTCGCCGTCGAGGGTCATGAACCGCCAGGTGGGGTCGACGGTCGGGTTGACCACGGTCAGGTCCAGCCGGTGCCGCTCGGCGATCTCGCCCCAGTAGGCGACGCTCGCCCCGCCGAGCGGGTCCGCGCCGATGCGCACCCCGGCGTCGCGGATCGCGTCGACGTCGATCGCCGCCGGCAGGTCGTCGACGTAGCCGGCGAGGAAGTCGTACGACCCGGTGGTGTCGGCGGCGCGGGCCCGCGCGTAGGGGATCCGGCGGACCTCCTTCAGCCCGTCGGCCAGGATGGCGTTGGCCCGGTCCTGGATCCACTTCGTGACGTCGGTGTCCGCCGGCCCGCCGTGGGTGGGGTTGTACTTGAAGCCGCCGTCGTCGGGCGGGTTGTGCGACGGGGTGATCACGATGCCGTCGGCCAGCCCGCTGGTGCGCCCCCGGTTGTGGGTGAGGATGGCGTGCGACACCGCCGGGGTGGGCGTGTAGCCGTCCCGGCTGTCCAGCAGCACGGTGACCTCGTTGGCGGCGAGCACCTCCAGCGCGTCCACCGCGGCCGGGGCGGAGAGGGCGTGGGTGTCGCGGCCGACGAACAGCGGGCCGTCCAGGCCCCGCTCCCGGCGGTAGTCGCAGAGCGCCTGGGTGACCGCGAGGATGTGGTCGGAGTTGAACGCGTTGCGCAGGCTCGACCCGCGGTGCCCGGACGTGCCGAAGGAGACCTGCTGCGCCGGGTCCTGCGGGTCGGGGTGCTCGGCGTAGTAGGCGGTGACCAGCCGCGGCACGTCGACCAGGTCGGCGGGCTGGGCGGGCTGGCCGGCCCGGGGATGACTGCTCACGGTTCCACCTTCTGTCCCTTGCCGATCACCACGATGCCGTTGTCCGAGACGGTGTAGCGCTGCCGGTCCTTCTCCAGGTCGACGCCGATCTCGGCTCCCTCGGGCACGACCACGTTCTTGTCGAGGATGGCCCGGCGGACCACCGCGTGCCGGCCGATGTCCACCCCCTCCATCAGCACCGCGCCGTCCACGTGGGCCCAGGAGTGCACCTTCACCTTCGGCGACACGACCGAGTTCTCCACGAGCGAGCCGGAGATCACCGCGCCGGGCGAGACCATCGAGCCCACCGCCCGGCCGACCCGCTCGCCCCACTGGTGCACGAACTTCGCCGGCGGGTACGGCGGCTGCTCGGTGTAGATCGGCCACTCGAAGTTGTAGAGGTTGAACACGGGGTGCACGTTGATCAGATCCATGTGGGCGTCGTAGAAGGAGTCGAGCGTCCCCACGTCGCGCCAGTAGCCGCGGTCCCGGTCGGTGCTGCCCGGCACCTCGTTGTCGCGGAAGTCGTAGACGTTGGCCTCGCCCCGCTCGACCAGCATCGGGATGATGCTGCCGCCCATGTCGTGCTTGCTGGTCTTGTCCTCCGCGTCGCGCTCGACCGCCTCGCAGAGCGCCTTCGTGCTGAAGACGTAGTTGCCCATCGAGGCGTAGATCTGGTCGGGGGCGTCGGGCAGGCCGACCGCGTCGGTGGGCTTCTCGCGGAACGCCCGGATCCGCCGGCCGTCCTCGCCGACCTCGATCACGCCGAACTGGTCGGCCGTCGACAGCGGCTGCCGGATGCCGGCCACCGTGACCCCGGCGCCGGAGGCGATGTGGTCCTCCACCATCTGCCGCGGGTCCATCCGGTAGATGTGGTCGGCGCCGAAGACGATCACGTGGTCCGGCTGCTCGTCGTTGATCAGGTTGAAGCTCTGGTAGATCGCGTCGGCGGAGCCGGCGAACCACCACGGGCCGCGCCGCTGCTGCGCCGGCACGGGGGTGACGTAGTTGCCGAGCAGCGTCGACATCCGCCACGTCTTGGTGATGTGCCGGTCCAGCGAGTGCGACTTGTACTGGGTCAGCACGACGATCTTCAGATAGCCGGCGTTCGCCAGGTTGGAGAGGACGAAGTCGACCATGCGGTACATCCCGCCGAACGGGACGGCCGGCTTGGCCCGGTCCGTGGTGAGCGGCATCAGGCGCTTGCCTTCTCCGCCGGCGAGGACGATCGCGAGCACCTTGGCAGCCATGTTCCGACGCTAACCATCCGCCGGGGACTTCACCACTCGTACGGGCACACTTCTGCACTAGGGTGCGGGGATGACGGACTCCGCGCACCTTCGCGTCGACCTGTTGACCCGGGAGTACCCGCCCGAGGTGTACGGCGGCGCCGGGGTGCACGTGGAGTACCTGGCCCGCGAGCTGCGCCGGCTCGCCGACGTGCGGGTGCACTGCTTCGGCGCGCCGCGCACCGAGCCGGGCGTCACCGCGTACGCCGAACCGGCGGGCCTGGGCGGCGCGAACGCCGCGCTGCGGACGATGGGCGTGGATCTGGAGATGGCGGCGGCGTGCGCCGGCACCGACGTGGTGCACAGCCACACCTGGTACGCCAACCTGGCCGGGCACACCGCGAAGCTGCTGCACGGCGTGCCGCACGTGGTGACCGCGCACAGCCTGGAGCCGCTGCGGCCATGGAAGGCCGAGCAGCTCGGCGGCGGCTACGCGCTCTCGTCCTGGTGCGAACGCACGGCCTTCGAGGCCGCCGACGCGGTCATCGCCGTCAGCGAGGGGATGCGGCGCGACGTGCTGACCGCCTACCCGGCGGTGGACCCGGACCGGGTCCGGGTGGTCTACAACGGCATCGACACCGACGAGTACTCCCCGGACCACGGCACCGACGTGGTGGAGCGGCTCGGCATCGATCCGGCCCGCCCGAGCGTGGTGTACGTCGGGCGGATCACCCGGCAGAAGGGACTGCCCTACCTGCTGCGCGCGGCGCGCGACCTGCCCGCCGACGCCCAGCTGGTGCTGCTCGCCGGCGCGCCGGACACCCCGGAGATCGCCGCCGAGGTGGAGGCCCTGGTGGCCGAGCTGCGGGCGGGCCGCTCGGGCGTCGTCTGGGTGGCCGAGATGCTGCCCAAGCACGAGGTGATCCAGGTGCTCACGCACGCCACGGTCTTCGTCTGCCCGTCGGTCTACGAGCCGATGGGCATCGTGAACCTGGAGGCGATGGCCTGCGAGACGGCGGTGGTGGCCACCGCGACCGGCGGCATCCCGGAGGTGGTCGCCGACGGCGGGACCGGGCTGCTGGTGCCGATCGAGCAGGCCGCCGACGGCTCCGGCCGGCCGCTGGACCCGGGCCGGTTCGTCGCCGACCTCGCGGCCCGGATCACCGAGCTGCTGGCCGACCCGGGGCGCTCCACGGAGTTCGGGCTCGCCGGCCGGCGACGGGCCGTCGAGCAGTTCTCCTGGGACGCCGTGGCGCGGCGGACGCTGGAGGTGTACCGGTCGGTGGGCGCCGCCGGCTGAGCCGCGCGGGAATCGATCTCGCGCAGTAGGTTGGCGGGGTGACTGGACGGTTTCCGATCGAAGACGTCTCCCCCGTCGTCTCCTGCGGTCGCTACCCGGCCAAGGCGGTGGTGGGCGAGCCCGTGCCGGTGTCGGCCCGCGCCTACCGAGAGGGGCACGACGCGCTCGGCTGCAACGTGGTGTGGCTGGGCCCCGACGGGCGGGCCCGGCCGTTCACCCGGATGCGCCCCGGCGAGCCCGGCCAGGACCGCTGGCACGCGGTCATCCGACCGGACGCGGTCGGCGAGTGGGTGTTCGCCGTCGAGGCGTTCCAGGATCCCTACCTGACCTGGCAGAACGCGGTCACCAAGAAGCTGGCCGCCGGCCAGGGGCCGGCGGAGCTGGCCAACGACCTCGCCGAGGGCGCCCGGGTGCTGACGGCCGCCGCCGCGCTGGTGCCGGCGGGCGACGTCGACCGGGTGTCGGCGGCGGTGGCGGCGCTGCGCGACGACCGGCTGCCGTTGCCCCGGCGGGTCGCTCCGGCGCTGGAACTGGCCGGCCTGCTCTGGGAGCACCCGGTCCGGGAGCTGGTCACCACCGGCGCGGAGCACCGGCTCTGGGTGGACCGCCCCCGCGCGCTCTTCTCCGCCTGGTACGAGTTCTTCCCCCGCTCCGAGGGGGCCGTCCCGGCCACCGTCGACGCGCCGGCCCGCTCCGGCACGTTCGCCACCGCCACCGAGCGCCTGCCGGGCGTCGCCGCGATGGGCTTCGACGTGCTCTACCTGCCGCCGATCCACCCGATCGGCCGGGTCAACCGCAAGGGCCGCAACAACTCGCTGACCGCGGGGCCGGACGACGTCGGCTCGCCGTGGGCGATCGGCGCCGCCGAGGGCGGGCACGACGCCATCCACCCCGACCTGGGTACGCCGGAGGACTTCCGGGACTTCGTCGCCGCCGCCGCCGAGCAGGGCCTGGAGGTGGCGATGGACCTGGCGTTGCAGTGCGCGCCGGACCACCCGTGGGTGACGGAGCACCCGGAGTGGTTCACCACGCGGGCCGACGGCAGCATCGCGTACGCGGAGAACCCGCCGAAGAAGTACCAGGACATCTACCCGCTGAACTTCGACAACGACCCGGAGGGCATCCGGGCGGAGATCCTGCGGGTGGTGCTGCACTGGGTGGGCGAGGGCATCCGGATCTTCCGGGTGGACAACCCGCACACGAAGCCGTTCGACTTCTGGCACTGGCTCATCGGCGAGGTGAAGAAGGTCGAGCCGGACGTGCTCTTCCTCGCCGAGGCGTTCACCCGGCCGGCGATCATGCACGGCCTGGGCAAGATCGGCTTCACCCAGTCGTACACGTACTTCACATGGCGCACCTCGGCGGCCGAGATGCGGGCGTACTGCGAGGAGCTGGTCGCGGCGGCCGACCACATGCGACCCAACTTCTGGCCGAACACGCCGGACATCCTGCACTCCTCGTTGCAGCACGGCGGCCCGCCCATGTTCAAGATCCGGGCCGTGCTGGCCGCGCTGCTCTCCCCCTCCTGGGGCATGTACGCCGGATACGAGCTGTTCGAGCACGTGGCCCGCCCCGGCGTCGAGGAATACCTCGACAGCGAGAAGTACGAGCTGCGCCCGAGGGACTGGGCGGGCGCGCAGGCGCAGGGCCGCTCCCTGGCGCCGTTCATCGCCACCCTCAACCGGGTACGCCGGGAGAACCCGGCCCTGCACCAGCTCCGCAACCTGCGCTTCCACGAGATCGACAACCCGGCGCTGCTCTGCTGGTCCAAACACGACCCGGACACCGGCAACACCGTCGTCGTGGTCTGCTCGTTCGACGCGCAGGGCGTGCAGTGGGGCAACACCACGCTGGACATGCCGGCGCTCGGCTTCGACTGGCACGATCGGTTCACGGTGCACGACGAGCTGACCGGCGCCAGTTACGACTGGGGGCAGCACAACGCGGTGCGTCTCGACCCGTACCTGCAACCCGCGCACGTGCTGACCGTGCGGCGGCCCGCTCCGCCGGCCGGCCCGGCGGCACAGGCGCCGGCGGCACCTGACCTGGCCGTCGAGAACGTTCCCGACGACCTCTCGGGCGGCACCGCCCCCACCGTTGGAACGCAGGAGGACGACCCCCGATGGACGAGTTGATCGCCGGCGCGACGCACGACCCGCACGCCGTCCTCGGCGCGCACCCGGCCGACGGGCGGACGGTCGTCCGCACGCTGCGCCGCGGCGCCGCCGACGTCGCCGTCCTCGTCGACGGCCGGCGGCACCCGATGCGCCGCGTGCACGACGCCGGCGTGTTCGAGACCACGGTGCCGGGCGAGGTGCTCGACTACCGGATCGAGGTCGACGGCCGGGTGCACGACGACCCGTACCGCTACCCGCCCACGGTGGGCGAGCTGGACCTGCACCTGATCGGCGAGGGCCGGCACGAGCGGCTCTGGGAGGCGCTCGGCGCCCGGGTCTTCGACGAGGGCGTCGCGTTCGCCGTCTGGGCGCCGAACGCGCGCGGCGTCCGGGTCGTCGGCGACTTCACCGGCTGGGCCCCGGACGACGGCTGGCCGATGCGCTCGCTCGGCGCCAGCGGGGTGTGGGAGGTCTTCGTCCCGGGCGCCTCGGCCGGCGCCCGCTACAAGTACCGGATCCTCGGCGCCGACGGGCACTGGCGGGACAAGGCCGACCCCCTGGCGGCGTACGCCGAGGTGCCGCCGGCCACCGCGTCGGTGGTGCACCGGTCCACGTACGAGTGGGGCGACGCCGCCTGGCTGGAGCGGCGGGCCCGGCGGCAGCCGCACCAGGAGCCGATGAGCGTCTACGAGGTGCACCTGGGCTCCTGGCGGCCCGGGCTGGGCTACCGGGAGCTGGCCGAGGAGCTGACCGCGTACGTCACCGGGCTGGGCTTCACACACGTGGAGTTCCTGCCCGTGATGGAGCACCCGTTCGGCGGCTCCTGGGGCTACCAGGTCACCGGCTACTTCGCGCCGACGTCCCGGTTCGGCGACCCGGACGACTTCCGTTATCTGGTGGACCGGCTGCACGCCGCCGGCGTCGGCGTGATCCTGGACTGGGTGCCGGCGCACTTCCCCAAGGACGAATGGGCCCTCGCCCGCTTCGACGGCACCCCCCTCTACGAGCACCCCGACCCGCGCCGGGGCGAGCACCCCGACTGGGGCACGTACGTCTTCGACTTCGGCCGCCGCGAGGTGCGCAACTTCCTGGTCGCCAACGCGCTCTACTGGTGCGACCAGTTCCACGTCGACGGGCTGCGGGTCGACGCGGTGGCCTCGATGCTCTACCTGGACTACTCCCGCCCCGAGGGGCAGTGGCTGCCGAACCGGTACGGCGGCCGGGAGAACCTGGAGGCGATCGCGTTCATGCAGGAGGTGAACGCGACGGTCTACAAGCACCACGCCGGGGTGGTGCTGATCGCCGAGGAGTCCACCGCCTGGCCGGGGGTCACCCGCTCCACCGACGCCGGCGGGCTCGGCTTCGGTTTCAAGTGGAACATGGGCTGGATGCACGACACCCTGCTCTACACCTCGAAGGACCCGATCTACCGGCAGCATCACCACCACCAGCTCACGTTCTCCCTGGCATACGCCTGGAGCGAGAACTACGTGCTGCCGATCAGCCACGACGAGGTGGTGCACGGCAAGGGTTCCCTCGCGGGCAAGATGCCCGGCGACACCTGGCAGCGGCTGGCCACCGTGCGCGCCCTGCTGGCGTACATGTGGGCGCACCCGGGCAAGCAACTGCTCTTCATGGGCTGCGAGCTGGCCGACGATCGGGAGTGGAGCGAGGAGCGGGGGCTCGACTGGCACCTGCTGCACGACCCGGCCCGCGCCGGCGTGCAGCGCCTCGTCGGCGACCTGAACGCGGTCTACCGGGACAGCCCGGCGCTGTGGGCGCAGGACACGGACCCGGCCGGGTTCCGGTGGATCGCCGCGGACGACGTCGCCAACAACACCGTCTCGTTCGTGCGGATCGCCCCCGACGGCGCGACCCTGGTCTGCGTGGCGAACTTCTCCGCCCGTCCGCTGTCGGACTACCGCATCGGGCTGCCCGCCGGCGGCACCTGGGCGGAGGTGCTCAACACCGACTCCCAGCACTACGGCGGGTCGGGGGTGGGCAACCTGGGCGAGGTGCACGCCGAGGACGTGCCGTGGCACGGCCTGCCGGCGTCCGCCGCGCTCCAGGTGCCGCCGCTCGGCGTGCTCTGGCTCCGCCGCGACTGACGTCGGGTGTCTCCCCCGGGACGCCGTCAGTGAACCTGCGATTCGTCGTACGGCATACCGTCCCACAAGGTGTTCGCATGCTCGCGGATGACCGCGAACACCGGCCGGGACAGCACGACGTCACCCGCCCGCTGCACACGCATGATGATTCCTAGCTCGTCGGCTCCCGGATCGCCTTCCGGCGCGTATTGCGGCGCAATACCGCGCGACAGCATGTGGTCGAGGAACTGCTGCTCCAACTGGGACGGTACGCGTCCCACCAGCCTCACCTCGTCCAGGGTGACCTGTGGGCCGTACCGCGCATCGACCACGACGCAGAACAGACCCTCGGACTTGCCGTAATAGGCCGTCACGGCCGTTGCGTATGCAGGCACGCACGTATTGCGGAACTCGGCCTTCTGCGCCTGGTCTATGTCGTGGTGGGCGGTGGAGACGGTTGCTGCGAACCCGCTCAACGCCGCAGCGGCCTCGTCATGGCGCATACCGAACCGCAACGGTCCCACGCTCACCGATGGCGTGTACGTCCACTGCTCTCGCTGAGACTCGGTCAGAACATCCCAAGGGCCTGCCATAAGCCAGGTAGCTTTCCTCTCATTGCCGACAAAGTCACGCACGACCCATGGAGCCTCTACCAGGGCTACCGCGCCAACCTATAGTGGCCCGCTACTCCCGGTCCTTCCGCCCTGGGGGAGCCCGTCGCTTGGCCGCATCACCCGCTGCACCGACGGTTCAGGGCGCGACTTCCTCCGCGACCCAAAGACCGCGACCTTGTAGCCCAACGACCAGACCGCGAGTCTGAAGAACAATGATTGCTCTCTGGACTGTGGTCACGCTGACCTTGTAAAGATCCGCGAGCTCTTTGTAGGTCGGCAGACGCTCGCCCGGCGCATACTCGCCGGTCTTGATGCGGGCCGCGAGATCTTCGGCTACCTCGCGGTATCCGCCGGTGGGTATGGGCATGTGAAGGTTCCTTCGTTCGGCACCTCCATCGGATCACGCGGGTTACCCGCCTTCAAGACCAACATTGCCTTAGGTACTAAAGGTCTCTAAGGTTGCGTGTGTGACGAGGTTCCTTCGTTCGGCAAGCGGCGGGCCGCGTCACGAAGCCGTCCAGGGGGAGCACGACGCAGGGACTCTGCCCCCTTGGGCGGGCCTACTCACGAGCGCGGCGGAAGGTGCCGACTGTGCCGATCGATGAGCCGGCGTCCAAGGCGACCAGGTTGTTCATGGCGAAGCGGATCCTTGAGACTCACTGGACCCGGGCACTCGACCGCCCCTGGCGGGTGGGTGGCTGCCTGGAGTGCCAGGGTCCCGTCACCTGCCCGCAGCTCGACTGGGCGTTGGAACTCGTGGCGGATGTCGCCTCAGTGATCTTTCAGAAGCGATGACCCGTGCGCCGCGACTAAGCGGACCGTTCCCAGGGGACGTCAGGACGCCCCGGGGAACGGCGCGCTCAGAGCCGGGTGATCCGCACCGCGTCGGCAACGACGTAGCCCTGCGCGCTCGTCCACCGGCTCACCCCGATCACGGGGCGCTCCCCCGCGGCGAGCTGGTAGGTGCCCAGCACCCGCCACTGCCCGCCGGACCGCTGGTCGACGGTGACCGTCACGGTCCCGTTCGCCGTCGCCACCAGGTAGGGCGTGGCGCTGTTGTAGCCGGGGTCGGCCGGGTACCAGACCTCGACCCGGTAGCTGTCGGTGGCGGGCAGCGCCGCGCTGAACCAGGCCGGGTCGCTGACCGCCTGCGGGTTGGCGTACCGGTAGTTCGCGCCGTAGCGCGCCGAGGAGTACGACGACGTGCCCCAGGTGGTGGCGGCGGCGAAGCCCCCGGCGGTGGCGTTGTCCACGACCACGCTGAACGTCCCGCCGGCCGCCGTCACCAGCCGCACATTGCTGGCCGCGCTCTCGTGGTGCAGCCGGTCCAGCGCGGTCACCAGGTACCGGTACGTGCCGCCGGCGGCGGCGGTGGCGTCGGTGAACATCCCGGTGCTGCCCGAGGCGCGGACGGTGCCGAGCAGGTGCCGGCCATCGGCGAGGTCGCAGGGGTCGACCGCGCCGTCGCCGGGCAGCCGGTACACGGCGTACGCCGTGGTGCTGCCCGTGGCGCCGCGCTGCCAGCTCAGGGCCACCCCGCCGGTGCCGCGCACCGCCGAGGTCAGGTTCGGCGCGGCGGGCGCGGCGCCGCCCAGCCCGGCGGCGAGGGGCACCAGCGCGGGCCGGCGGTAGTGGTCGGCCACGAGCCGGCTGACCGCGCCGATCCGGTCGGCGCGCACGTCCTTGGCGCTGAACTGGATGTCGCCGACGACGCGGGGGTACGCGCGGTTGAGCGTCAGGTGGTCGGTCAGCTCGGCCGGATCCTGCCAGGCCGCGTCCTGCCCCGCCGCGCCCGCGCGGTAGGTGCCCTGCCCGACGAGCAGTTGGACGTCGGTGCCGCTCACCGTCTCGGACCACCAGCGCACCAGCTCCGCGTAGTCGGCCGCCGGGTGACCGATGTGCCAGTAGAGCTGCGGGGCGATGTAGTCGACCCAGCCCTGGCGCACCCAGCGTCGGGTGTCGGCGTAGATCGCGTCGTACGACTGGAGGCCGGTGGTGCGCGAGCCGAGGGGGTCGGTGCCCGCGTTGCGCCAGATGCCGAACGGGCTGACCCCGAACTTCACCCACGGCTTCGCCGCGTGGATCTTCGCGCCCATCTCCTGCACCAGCAGGTTGACGTTGTTGCGCCGCCAGTCGGCGATGTTGCCGAAGCCCGCGCCGTACTGGGCGTAGGTGGCCTGGTCGGGAAAGGCGACCCCGCTGACCGGGTACGGGTAGAAGTAGTCGTCCCAGTGCACAGCGTCGATGTCGTAGCGGCGGACGGCGTCCATCATCGCGTCCTGTACGAAGGCGCGGACGGCGGGGATGCCAGGGTTGTAGTAGAGCTGGCCGCCGTAGGCGACGGTCCAGCCCGGGTTCTTGCGGGCCGGGTGGTTGGCCGCCAGCCTGGTGAGGTCGGTGTGGTTGGCCACCCGGTACGGGTTGAACCAGGCGTGGAACTCCAGGTTGCGGGCATGCGCCTCGGCCACCATGAAGGCCAGCGGGTCGTAGCCGGGGTGGGTGCCCTGGGTGCCGGTGAGCCACTGCGACCAGGGCTCGTACGGTGACGGCCAGAACGCGTCGGCGGCGGGGCGGATCTGCACGACGACGGCGTTCATCCGCTGCTGGCGCGCCAGGTCGAGCCAGGACCGGTACTCCGCCTGCTGGGCGGCCGGGGTCAGCCCGGTGCGGCTGGGCCAGTCGATGTTCGCCACGCTGGCCATCCACATGGCCCGGGACTGCCGCTTCGGGGTGGCCGGATCGGTCGCGCAGGCCGCCTGGGCGGCGACCGGCACCGTGTCCGGCCCTGGCCGGGAGACGGGGGCGCCCGTGGGGGCGGCCGCGCCGAGCGTCAGCGCCGCGACCAGCGCCGCGCCGGGGAGGAATCGACCAAGATCTCTGCGCACGAAAATATATTCAGCCCTGTCGGGCAGCTACGCAAGTATCCTTCACGGCTTTCACCGTTCGGGGGTCGCCCCGCGGCCCACGGCGAGGATCGCCCGGCACACCCGGTGGGCGCACGACATGGGCGCCGCCTCGGCCGCGCCGCGGTCCCGCCAACCGACGCCAGAGCCAGCCTTACGCTAAGCCTTCCCGCCAGATCCGGCGACCGCGATACCGATCATCACCAGCCCGAACAGGATTCCTGTTATCGGGACATACAGACGGCCACCCCACACAATCCTGCGGTTGAAGACGCCGACCAGGGACACGACGACGACTATCACGCCGAAAACGAGGGCACCCTCTGGCTGAGGATTCTCGCTGATTCCCGCGACCAGAATGTCTCTCATCGTCAGACCAGGCCGGCGTCGCGCAGCAGCTTCCACAGGCCGGCGCCGTCGGGCGCGGAGAGCCACTTCTGCCCCACCGGCCCGGCCGAGGAGCTGCCGGCCGGGCCGGGCAGGCTACCGGCCAGCACCGCCTGGGTGGGCGAGAGCCGGCGGATCGCCACCCCCGCCACGTTCTGCGGATGGGCGGCCGCGAACTCGCGGTAGATCTCCGGGTCGTGCTGCCCGTCGTCGCCGACCAGCAGCCACTTCACGTCCGGGAACTCCTTCGCCAGCCGGGCCAGGGTGACCCGCTTGTGCTCCCGGCCGCTGCGGAACCAGCGGTCCGCGGTCGGCCCCCAGTCGGTCAGCAGCAGCGGCCCGGCCGGGTAGAGGTGCCGGGACAGGAACCGGGTCAGCGTCGGCGCGACGTTCCAGGCGCCGGTCGACAGGTAGAAGACCGGCGCGCCGGGGTGCGCGGTGGCCAGCCGCTCGTAGAGCACCGCCATGCCGGGCACCGCCGTCCGGGCGTGCTCGTCGAGGACGAAGGTGTTCCAGGCCGCGAGCAGCGGGCGGGGCAGCGCGGTCACCATGACCGTGTCGTCGATGTCGGAGAGGATGCCGAAACGCACCTCCGGGTCGAGGATGCGCACCGGCGCCTCGACCGGCTCTGCGTCCGGCAGGCTGATCCGCACCGCGCCCCACCCCGGCGGCAGGTCCGCCTCGACCACGGTGTCGACGAAGCCGCTGCGGTCGGCCTGCGCCTCGTGGCGCACCCCGCCGGCCTCGACGGTCACCGTCACGTGCTTGGCCGGCAGAGTGGTGAAGCTGCGCCAGCCGCGGACCTTCTCCAGTCGGCCCCGCTGGCGGGTGTCCGGCCGCCCCAGCAGCACCCGGCACATCACCCGCACCCAACCGGGCGCGCCGTAACCGGCGTACGCGATGATGTTGGTCCGCCAGCCGGTGCGCCGCAGCCGACGCTCGACCAGCGCGTGCACGGCGTCCTCGATCCGCGCGGCCCGGTGCAGGTTCGGTACGGCCAACTGGCCGGCGGGAGTGGGTGGCACGTCAGCAACCCTGCCACAACCCGGCGGCCTCGGCCACGCGAGGCGATCTTCGCCGGCCGCCGGCTGCGCCGATCCGCCCCGCCCGGCCCCGGCGGCGTGTAACACTCCGGTCGGGACGACGACGGGGGCGTTGGTCGTGTCGCAACCAGTACGCAAGCGTGGGCGGTGGCGCCCGCAGCTCGACCGGCCGGCGCTCGTCGCGCTGCTGTTCGGGCTCGCCGGGGTCGGCTACCGGCTGGTGCTGACCCTGCACACGGTGCCGGTCTCCAACAGCGACGAGGCCACCTTCGGTCTGGCCGCGCTGCACATCGCGCAGGGCCGCGAGCTGCCCGTCTTCCTCTACGGCCAGCGCTACATGGGCGTGCTGGAGTCCTACCTGGCCGCGCCGCTGATCGCGGTCGCCGGGCCGAGCTGGCCGCTGCTGCGCCTGCCGCTGCTGGTGCTCTACGCCGTCTTCCTCTGGCTGATCCACCGGCTGACCCGGCGGATCTGCTCGCCCTGGTTCGCCGCCGTCGTCGTCGGACTGCTCGCCCTCGGCGGGGAGCGGGTGGTCCGGGACCAGTTGACCGTGGTCGGCGGCCGGCCGGAGGTCAAGGTCGCCGTGCTGCTGATGCTGCTGGTCGTGGTGGGACTCGCCCGGGGCACCGTGCGGCACCGCCGGCTGGCCGTCGGGCTCTTCGGCCTGCTCGCCGGGGTGGCCGCCTGGTCGGACTGGCTGATCCTGCCCTACCTGGGGGCGGCCGCGCTGGCACTGCTCTGGGTGGCCCGCCGGGAGCTGCTCGGCTGGGCCGGGGCGCTGCTGCTGGCCGGGTTCGCCGTCGGGATCGCGCCGATGATCCGGGACAACCTGGTCGCCCCGCCCGGCGAGGACTCGCTGTCGGTGTTGCGCGAGGTCAGCACCCGGGCCGGGCCGACGCCGCCGTGGAGCCGGCGGCTCGACGGCGGGCTGCTGGAGGGGGTGCCGCTCGCCACCGGACTCTGCCCGGTGGACGGCTGCTCCCGCTGGCAGGGGTGGTTCGGCCTGCTCTACCCGCTGCTGCTGGTGGTCGCCGCCGCGCTCGCCGTGGTCGCGTACCGCCGGGCCGCGGGCACCCCACCCGGCCGCCGGGTCGGCCCGGTGGTGCACCTCGCGCTGGTCGTGGGCGCGGCGCTGACCCTGCTGTCGTACGTGCGCAGCCCGCTGGCCGCCACCAGCCCGCTGGACAACGCCCGGTACCTGTCGGTCCTCCAGCTCTCCCTGCCGGCGGTGCTGTGGCCGC
The DNA here is from genome assembly GCF_040643125.1 of Micromonospora sp. NPDC047465. Classification (NCBI taxonomy): domain Bacteria; kingdom Bacillati; phylum Actinomycetota; class Actinomycetes; order Micromonosporales; family Micromonosporaceae; genus Micromonospora; species Micromonospora sp. NPDC047465. Next base: position 134,429 of record NZ_JBEYTP010000003.1, on the reverse strand, counting down.
TCTGGCTGGCGGCGGTCGCCTGCTGGCGGGGCACGGTCGGGGCACTCGGCCGGTTGGGCGGGGCGCTCGCCACCGCCGTGCTCGCCGCGCTGACCGCGACCATGCTGGTGGTCACCGTGCAGTTCGCCGCCACCGGCACCGAGGCGTCCCGGGTCGAGGAGCGGCAGGCCCGCGAGCTGGCCGACCGGCTCCGCGCGGGCGGCCCCCACGAGGTGTACGGGGACTACTGGACCTGCAACCGGCTGATCTTCAACACCGACGAGTCGGTGGTGTGCGCGGTGCTCGACGGCGAGCTCACCCCGGGGCAGAACCGCTATTCCGCGTACTGGCGGCAGGTGGGGCGGGCCGACCGGCCCGGGTACGTGCTGGCGGCCGACTCGGCGGCGGAGCGGCGGCTGCGCCGGCTGCTCGGCGACCGGGCCGACGCGGCGCTGCTCGCCGAGGTGGGCGGGTATCGCGTGTACCACCCGGAGACGCCGGTGCGGCCGTGGCGGTAGGGACGGGCCGTACGCTGGCCGGGCCGGCGCGCGGGCGCCGCGCCGAGGCGAGGAGTCCCCGATGCTCATCCTGCTGCCGCCCTCCGAGGGGAAGGCCGACGCCGGCACCGGCCGGCGGCTGGACCTCGCCCGGCTCTCCCTGCCGGAGCTGACCGGCGCCCGGGAGGAGGTGCTGGCCGCGCTGGTGGCGCTCAGTGACGGCGGCGACGAGGAGGCGGCCCGGGCGGCGCTGGGGCTCAGCGAGGGCCAGCGCGGCGAGCTGCGGCGCAACGCCCGGCTGCGGGTGGCGGCCACCGCCCCCGCCGACCGGCTCTACACCGGCGTGCTCTACGAGGCGCTCGACCTCGCCTCGCTCCCGCCGGCCGCGCAGCGGGCGGCCCGCCGGTCGGTGCTGATCAGCTCGGGCCTCTGGGGCGCGGTACGCCTCACCGACCGGATCCCGCCCTACCGCTGCCCGGTCGGGGCGCGGCTGCCGGGGGTGGGCGCGCTGTCGGCGTACTGGCGGCGGGCCCTCGCGCCGGCGATGGACGCCGCGGCCGGCGCCGGGCCGGTGCTCGACCTGCGCTCCGGCGCGTACGCGGCCACCTGGACGCCCCGTGGCGAGGTGGCCGCCCGCACCGTGACGGTCCGGGTGCTGCACGAGCGGGAGGTCGACGGCGTGCCCGTCCGGTCGGTGGTGAGCCACTTCAACAAGGCGACCAAGGGTCGGCTGGTGCGGGACCTGCTGACCGCGGGCGTCCGGCCGCGCTCGGCCACCGGGCTCGTGTCGGCGCTGCGCGACCTGAAGTACACGGTGCTGGAGCAGCCTGGGCCGTCCCACCGGCCACGCCAGGTCGACCTGGTCGTCACCGAGCTGTAGGGCTGCCGCAAGATTTCCTCAAGGCTGGGGCGGATCGGTTTCCCCGTCGGCGTCTTCGGGCCACGGTAGGGGGACCCCGACGCCGACAAGGAGTGCCTGAGTTGGCTCCCGAACCGATCCTGCTCGACCGGCCGCGCCTCCCGTCGACCCCGCCGCCGCTGGACTGGCTGACCCTGGCCGACGCGTTCGAGGCCGCCTGCCTGCTGCGCTGCATGCCCCCGCCGGCCGTCGCCGGCGCCCGCCGCCCGGTGCCGCACCACCGTCCGGCGACCGTCGAGTTCAACCGGGAGGAGGCCGCCCTGCGGTTCCGGCAACTGCTCGGCCGGTTGGACGTCCCGATCGAGCACGAGGTGACCGTCGGCGGGCTGCGCCGCCGGTACGAGCTGCACCGGCTCTCGGTGCCCCCGGCGGACCGGCCGGCGTACGCGCGGACGCTGGAGGCCGGCTGGCGGCAGGGCCGGCGCGAGCTGCTGGGCGGCCCGGTCCCCGGCGCGTCGACGGCGCGGCGGGTGTGGCGGCCCCGGCTGGCCGCGGCGGCCTGGCGGGCCGCCCTGCTCGCCGGGGGGCGGCACGTGCGCCGGCACATCCTCGGCGTCCGGCTCACCGACCGGGAACTGGCCGCCGTCCTGGTGCGCGGGGCCGCTCTGCTGGACGTGCCGGCGCTGCTGCGCCCCGGCACCGGGTGCTTCCTGGTCTGCGTCGCCGACGGCCCGGACCGCGAGCGGATCTTGCACAGCGCCGCGCTGGAGCCCGCGCGGGCGGCCGAGCCGGCATGATGGCCGGATGACCACGATCGGCATCGTCCGTGAATTCCACTCCGAGGAGGGGTGGGGGGTGATCGACGGCGACGACGTGCCCGGCGGCTGCTGGGTGCACTTCTCCGTCATCGAGACGCCCGGGCACCGCGCGCTGACCGCCGGGGAGGTGGTGTCGTTCAAGGCGGAGCCGGTCCGGCAGGGCGGCCACCCCCACCGCGCGGTCCGCGTCTGGCGGGGCACCGGCGGACCACCCGGGACCGCCGTTCCGACCTCGGTCGCGTACCGCAGCGAACTGATCCTCACCGTCGACCCGACGCCGGGGCCGTAGTCCGACCGGTGGGCCTCGGGTTGCGGTGACGGCCCGCGCGGCGCAGAGTGCAGCCCGTGAGTCGAACCCGGTCCTGCCGCGCCCGCGCCGTGCGCCCGTCGTCCTGGTTCCGACCTGGCCGCCCGCGCCCCGGTCGTCCGGTGGCGCTGCTGTCGCTGCTGCTGGTGGTGACGCTGCCCGGCCTCGCCGGCTGCCAGGACTCCCCCGAGCCGCCGGTGCGGATCCGGATCGCGACCGGCAGCCCGACGGCGGTCTACCACGCCTTCGGCCGGTCGCTGGCCGACATCCTCAACCGGGAGATGCCGAACGTCGAGGCCAGCGTGGTGGTCACGGCCGCCTCGGCGGAGAACGTCCGGCTGGTCGGCTCGGGCGAGGCCGAGCTGGGTTTCACCCAGGCCGACGTGCTGCCGGCCGCGCCGGCGACGCACCCGTCGGTCGTCGCGGTCGCCCGGGTCTACGACGACCTGCTGCACCTGGTCACCACCGCCGGCGGGCCGGTCCGCACGCTGGCCGACCTGCGTGGGCGGCGGGTCTCCGTGGGCGCCCCCGGGTCCGGCACCGAGATCACCGCCTCCCGGCTGCTGGAGGTGGCGCGCCTGGGCGGCGACCGGGTGCGCCGGGAGCGGCTCGGCCTCGACGACTCGGTGGCGGCGCTGCGGGCCGGCACGATCGACGCGTTCTTCTTCTCCGGCGGGCTGCCGGTCAGCGCGGTGAAACAGCTCGCCGACGACAGCGCGACCCGGATCGTCGACCTCGGCGAGTGGACCGAGCTGCTGCGCGGCAGCAATCCCCAGGTCTACGTCTCCCGGGACGTCCCCCGCTCGGTGTACGGCACCGACCCGGTCACCACCGTGGCCAACCCGAATTTCCTGATCGTCCGGGCCGACCTGCCGGAGGCGCTGGTCCGGGAGGTGACCCGGCTGCTGATGGAACGCCGGCAGGAGCTGGCCGCGGCGCATCCGGCCGCCGGACGGATGAGCCCGCGCTCGGCCATCGCCACCTCCCCGCTGCCGCTGCACCCCGGCGCCGCCGGCTGGTACCGCGCCGCCAAGCCCTGACCCTGGCGTCGGCGGTCACGGGACGCCCGGCCGGCCGGCGATCAGGAGGACGGCGGTCGGACGGCGGCGACGTCGCCCGGGCGGGGCGTCACCCGGTCACGGCGTGCCCGGCCCGGCGGCCACCGGTGCGGCGGGCGCGCCGACGGGCGGTGCGGGAGCACCGGCGGGGACCGGCTCCGCCTGGTCCGCCGGGTCCCTCGGGTCCGCCGGGTCCGCCGGCCGGGTCGGGGCCGGGAACCAGAGGCCGGCGACCAGGCCGCGCGGCTCGCCCCGGCGCATGGTGAGCCGCCCGTCCGAGGCGTCGACCAGCACGGCGACGATGGTGAGGCCCAGCCCGGCGCCGTCGACGTTCTGCACCTCCGGCGCCCGCCAGAACCGCTCGGTCGCCTGGCCGAGCTGGCTCTCCGTCATGCCCGGGCCGGTGTCCCGGACCTCCAGCGCCGTCCCGCCCTCGTGGTGCCGCACGGTCACCGTCACCGCCCCGCCGGCGCCGCTGAACTTCACGGCGTTGTCGATCAGCGCGTCCAGGGCCTGGTCGATGGCGGTCGGCACGGTCCGCGCGTACGCCGGGGCGTCCTGCGCCGCGAGCCGGAGGGTGACCGACCGGTGCCGGGCGAGCGGCTCCCACGCGGCGACCCGGGACGCGGCCACGGCCGCCGCGTCGACGGTGACCCGCTGGTTCTCCCGCCGCTCGGCGCGGGCCAGGGTGAGCAGCGCGTCCAGCACCAGGGCGAGCCGGTCGGTCTCCTCCAGGGCCAGCCGGTGCTCGGCCTGGCCGTCCGGGTCGGTCAGGCCCAGCCCCAGCTCCTCCACCCGCAGGCGCAGCGCGGTCAGCGGGTTGCGCAGCTGGTGGCTGGCGTGCGCCACGAAGGCGCGCTGCCGGTCCATCACGTCGGAGACGACGTCGGCCATGTGGTTGAAGCTGGTCGCCAGCCGGCGCAGCTCCGGCGGGCCGAGCCGGTGCTGCACGCGGGCGCCGCGGTCCCCCTCGGCGATCTCGTGGGTGACCGCATCCAGCTCGGTGACCGGGCGCAGCACCCAGCCGGCCAGCCCGAACGCGGTGAGCACGCAGGCCAGGACGGCGAGCAGCCCCGTCCCGGCCAGCACCAGCCACCAGACGGTGACCGCGTGCCGGACCGAGTCGGTCGGGGTGGCGGTGACCACCGCCCCGAGCACCTCACCGCCGTCGTTGATCGGCACCGCCACCACGATCGGCCGGTCGACCCACGGCCAGACCGACTCCGGCCCACTGGTCTGCTGGCCCGAGAGCGCGGTGTCCAGCGCCTCGCGGGTCCCCGCGGCCGGCCGCCAACTCTCGGAGGCCGCCACCGTCCGGCGGTCCCGGTCGACCACCGCCGCGCCGATCCCGTACAGGTCGTCGTAGCTGCGCAGCTCGTTGTCGAGCGGGCCGGGGGTCCCGCCGCGCAGCGCCGGGCCGGCCAGCGAGGCGAACCGGGTGGCGTCGGCGAGCCGGTCGGCGCGCACCCGGTCGGTCTCCCGGGTGGCCAGGGTGGCCGCCAACGGGGTCTCCAGCGCGATCAGCACCAGCACCATCAGCAGCAGGTAGCTGATCACCAGCCGACGTCGCACGGCGCCTCACTCGCCGCGCAGCCGGTAGCCGACCCCACGGACGGTCTCCACCAGGCGGGGGTCGCCCAGCTTGCCCCGCAGCGAGCCGACGTGCACCTCGACCGTGTGCCCGTCGCCCCAGGTGGTGCCCCAGGCGTCGAGCAGGATCCGCTCGCGGGGCACCGCCACCCCGGGCTGCCGGGCCAGGGAGAGCAGGACGTCGAACTCCTTGCGGGTCAGCGCCACCGGCCGGCCGGCCACGGCGACCGTCCGCGCGGCCACGTCGATGCGGACGGACCCGGCCTCGATCAGGTTGCGCTCGGGCACCGTGTGCGCCGCCCGGCGCAGGACCGCCTCGATGCGCGCCTGGAGCTCGGTCATGGAGAAGGGCTTGACCACGTAGTCGTCCGCGCCCAGCCGCAGGCCGAGCACCCGGTCCCGCTCCTCGCCCCGGGCGGTCACCGCGATGATGCCGAGCTGGCTGCTGCGCCGGCGCAGCTCACGGCACAGGTCGGTGCCGTCCCCGTCCGGCAGGGTCAGGTCGAGCAGCACCAGGTCGCAGGGGGCGGCGGAGAGGGCGGCGGCGACGGTCGCCGCGTGCTCGACCTCGTACCCCCGGCGGGTGAGGGCGGAGGAGAGCGCCGCGGCCACCCGACGGTCGTCCTCGACCAGCAGGATGCGCACCCGGGGCCCCCATTCGTCGGCGTGTCGACCCCGAATGGTGGCAGAAGCCGGCCAGGAGCGGGAGGGTAGGCCCCGCGTCGGCCGCCGTGCGGACGGCGGCCCGGACCCCTCCGGCCCCGTTGGGAGCGGGCGGCGGGCCGGGTCGGAGCCCCGGAGACCCCACCGAGAGCGGCGGCGGCGCGGGCGGTACCGCGGAGAAACCGGGCCGGTTCTGCGTAGGCTGCCGGGGTGATCTACAAGCTGCTGACCACCGTCGAGTGGGACGACGCCCTGGCCGCGGGCCACTTCGCCGGCACCGCCACGGACGCGCAGTCCGGGTTCATCCACCTCTCCGGGCCCGACCAGGTGGTCGAGACGGCCCGCCGGCACTTCGCCGGCGCCACCGGGCTGACCCTGCTCGCCGTGGACCCGGCCCGGCTGGGCGACGCGCTGCGCTGGGAACCGTCGCGCGGCGGGGCGCTCTTCCCCCACCTCTACGGGCCGCTGCCGGTGCCGGCGGTGGTGGCCGCCGACGCCCTGCCGGCGGACGTGCCGGTCGCCGACGCCGTGGCGGCGCTGCTGGGCTGAGGGGGTCGATATGCTACGCCGAGTCCGCGCGCCCCGGCCTCACTCTCCGTGCCCGGGGCCGGCGCGGCAGCCCGGACCCGCGCGGGCGGCCGCCCCTCCCGGCGTACGCCGCACGCGGGTCACCGACGGCGCCCGGCGCGCCCTGCGACCCATGCGAGTTGAAGGATGACTGACAGCAGTTCCCCGTCCCCCTCGGTCTTCGTCCACCCGACGGCCGACGTCGAGGAGGGTGCCCGGGTCGGCGACGGCACCAAGGTCTGGCACCTGGCCCACATCCGGTCCTCCGCCCAGGTGGGCGCCGGCTGCGTCATCGGCCGCAACGTGTACGTCGACGCCGGCGTCACGGTCGGCGACCTGGTCAAGATCCAGAACAACGTCTCCGTCTACCAGGGTGTGACCCTGGAGGACGAGGTGTTCGTCGGGCCGTGCGCCGTCTTCACCAACGACTTCCGGCCCCGCGCGCAGAACCCGGACTGGAAGATCACCCCGACGGTGGTCCGCCGGGGCGCCTCGATCGGCGCGAACGCGACCCTCGTCTGCGGCATCGAGGTCGGCGAGTACGCGATGATCGCGGCGGGTTCCGTGGTGACCAGGGACGTGGCGCCGTACCAACTCGTGGCGGGCAACCCGGCGCGGCCGAAGGGCTGGGTCGACGAGCGGGGCGAGGTCGTCTCCCGGGACGTGGACACCCCGCCGCAGCGGCAGGGCTGACCCTCCGACGAGAAACGGCGGTGGACGGGCGCTCCCGTCCACCGCCGTCGCGCGTACGCGGTGCTCAGCGGCAGAGCCGCGAGATCTCCTCCCGGAACCGCTCCATGGGGTTCGCCTCGGCCGGGCCGAGCAGGTAGGTCTTCAGCTCCCGCCGGGCGTCCGTCATCGGGTCGTCGCCGGCCCGGGTGACGGACACGATCTTCTCCAGCTCGCCGCAGTCCCGGGAGAGCAGGTACGCCGCCCGCGACGTCGGGTACTCCCGGCGGAACTCGTCCTCCGGCAGGCCACCCGGGTTCGCCACCACGTACGGCCGCTGGCTCTGGACGAAGTCCGAGACCACACTGGACACGTCGCTGATCAGCAGGTCGGTCTGGTTGAAGCAGTCGAACAGCGCCGGCGTCCGGCCGGTGACCACGAGGTGCCGCGTGCCGTCCAGGGAGGTCGCGTCCGGGTCACCGCCCGCCGCGCGGATCCGCTCCACGATCCGCTCGTGCACCGTCTTCGCCTCCTTGGCCCGGGAGCCGGTCAGCGGGTGCGGCTTGTAGATGAGCCGGACCGCCGGCGCGGTGGCCAGCAGCCCCTTGACGATCCGCTCCCCCATCAGCACCAGCGAGGTGTGGTACGGGTCGTCGTCCAGCCACCCCTCCCAGGTCGGGGCGTAGAGCACCGTGAACGGCCGGTCGACCGACTCCGCGCCGAACGTGTGCACCCCGGCGAGCTGCGGCCGTCCGATCTCGACGATGTCGGAGTCGAGCACGCCCACCCCGGCCCGGGCGTACCGCTCACGCCCGGCGAGGCCGGCGACCCACACCTCGTCGTACACCTTGCTGTACGGGTTGACGCTGGCCTGCTTGTCGCTGTCGCCGTGCCCGACGAAGACGTGCTTCATGCCGGGCTCGCGGAGCATGTGGATGTTCGCGCCGACGTTCGCGGCGTAGAGCGCGGCCCGCACGCTGCCCAGTTCGAGGTTCATGAAGTCCACGCCGGCCGGCACGCAGATCACCGGCAGCCGGGTGTCGGCCAGCTCGAGGAACGCCTCCTTGCTGCGCAGCAGTACCACGCCGCGCTGGTCGAGCGCCTCGGTCGGGGCCAGCCACATGTTCGCCTGGTAGACGTCCTTCGCCGGCCCCGCGAAGTAGAGGGCCACCTCTGGCCGGTAGCTGTCCAGCCAGCGCTGGACCGCGGGCAGCAGCGGGCTCTGGCCCATCCCGCGCCCGCGCAGCCAGGTCAGTGCGACGATCCCGCCCACCAGCGCGGCCGCCGCCACGGTGAACGCCCCGACGGCGAACACCGGCACGACGTCCTCGGCGACGACGGCGGCCACGGCCGCCGGCACGAGCGCCACGTTCACCAGAGCAAGCTGGTCACCGGTGACGCGCCCCACCCACTCCGGCGGCCGGGGCGCCGACCGCAGCGGGCCGAGTTCGATGTTGCGGACCAGGGCGGAGGCCGGATTACGTCGGTCGATCATCTCGGTCAGGGCGCCGGCGAAGATCGCGATCACCCAGACCGCCGCGGGCAGCAGGAGCAACACGGTGAGCTGCCCCGACGACAGGTTCACGTTGGCGACCACGAGCAGGGCCACGGAAAGATCCCGGGCCAGCTGCCGGTAGGGCCGGTTGAGGCCGACCTTGACCAGCAGGTTCTCGGTGGGGGCGGACCAACGGCCCAGTGCGAGATCGCCAAGCACGGCGGCCAGTCCGGCCACGGCGAAAAGGCCCACCCAGCCGAGAGCGCCTGCCGCGAGCATCACCAGGTAGCACAGCAGCAGCAGCGCTCCGCGGGCTGCGACGCCGACACGTGCCAACAACGTGGCGAACAACAAACACGCTCCCTCTGAGATCGACGACCGGCGGGGCCGGCCGGCGGTGTCGTCCCGGGCGCGGAACGGTGCCGCACGCCGTCCCACCTTGGCGAATCATGGCGTTCCCCTGGACCAGTCTGTCATCGCGGCAGGCGAGGGGTAGCTGCGACCTTAACGCGAGGCGACGAAGGCCATCTCCTCGGGTATCACGCCACAATACGGTCACCTGGCCGCCACTCGCCATCAATGACCACGGGCCGAAACCCCATCTCGCCGCGCACCCCGGTACGCAGGTCGCACATCGGACGCGGCACCCGCGTCAACGCAGGCCCACCGGCGGCGAGCCCGCCGGACGGGCCCGGCCAGCGGGGGCCCGGAGGAGGGCGACCGTTGACGCCCACGGGTTCCGATATTGTTGCCGCCGTCGCGGCGTCGACGGACCGCCGGAAGGGAATCGCGTGCTGACCACTCTCATCGCCTTCGCCGTGGCCATCGTGCCCGGGGCGCTTCTCGGATTCGTCGTCCCGCCGGGACGCTACCGCTGGGTGGTGTGGGCGACCGCCCCGGCGCTCACCCTGGGCCTGACCACCGTGTCCATGGGCTGGCTGCCGGTGCTCGGCCTGCCGCACAGCGCGTCCGCCGTGCTCGTCGGCGAGATCGTGCTGGCCGCCCTGGTGGTCCTCGTCGCGCGGTTGATCCCCCGCGGCCTCCCGGTCGGCCGCCCGGCCCAGCCCGCCGACCCCGTCGGCGACAGCCCCCGGGAACAGGCCGACGGCGACCGCGACCGGACCAGCGGGCGGTGGCGGGCGGTGGCGGCCCAGTTCCGGCTCCAGCCGGTCCGCCCCGGCTGGGCAGACGTGATCGGCCTGGCGGTGCCGGCGGTGGTGACCGTGGGCTACGGCTGGCTGCTCCTCGGCCGGCTCATCGCGCCTCCCGGCTGGGACGCGATGAACCACGGCTACTTCACCCGCCGGATTCTCGACACCGGCAGCGCGACCATCGCCACGGCGTGCAGCAGCGGGTCCACCGAGCCCGTGCAGGGCTGCTCCTTCTACCCGCTGAACACCAATGTCGCCTGGGCCCAGGCCGCCGAACTCTCGGGCGGCCAGATCAGCACGGCGATGAGCGCCTGGTCCATCCTCGTCGGGCCACTCGCCCTGGTCGCCGGCATCTACGCCGCCGTACGCCTGCTCGGCGGCCGTCCCGTGGTCGCAGCCTGCGCGGCCGTCGCGCCGACCTTCCTCGGGCCGCTCTGGCTCTCCGTCTCCACCGGCCGCATCACCCAGCAGACCGGGCCGTGCATCGCGGTGGCGATCGCGCTGCTGTCCGCGCTCGCCCTGCGGGGCCCGCACCCGGTGCGGCTGGGCCTGTTGGCCGGGCTCGCCGGTGCCGGCCTGGTCATGTCGCACACCTACGACATCCTGGTCGTCGTCGTCTTCGCGCTGGGCGTGCTGGTGCTGATCCGGCACCGGATGACGCTTTCCAGCGCGGCCGCCGGCGCCGTCGCCGCGCTGATCGGCGGCGTCGTCGCCCTCGCGCCCTTCCTGAGCGCGCTGACCAGCGCCAACGGCGAGCGCGCGCAGAACGAGCCGGCGCTGCTCGGCAAGTGGGCCGAGTCCTTCGAATACTGGGTCACCGACCCGCAGCGGTACGTGCTCTTCGGCTTCCCGCCGCCGGGCGGGGCCGATTACCAGCTCAGCGTCACCTCGATCCAGATCGCTCTCGCCGTCACCATCACCTGCCTGCTCGCGTCTCCGCTCAGCCTGCTCTTCCGCCAGCTGCGCTGGGCCTGGCCGTGGCTGCTCACCGGAGTCGTGTTCACCGCCATCGGAGTGTGGACGACGAGCTCGGACTCCGGCGGGGCGATGCTGCTCTCCGGTCTCTGGTACGGCGTGCGGGAGCGACTGCGCTCGATGATCCTGCCGGTCTACGGCGTCATCGCCGTGGTCGGCGCGGTGGCGATAGGTCTCGCCCTGCAGTGGCTCGCCGCCAGGCTGGTCGCCCGCGCCCGAGGCTTGCGCGACTCGGCCCTGCCGGGCGCGGTCGCCGCGTCGGTGGTGGTCGTCGCCCTGGCCGCCCTCGCCGCCCTGCCGTCGAGCTGGCAGCCGATCCGGGGCGAGTTCAAGAAGCGGGCGCCCGTGGGAGATGCCTACACCGACGCCTACCGTTGGCTGGCGGTGAACACCCCACCGGACAAGGTGGTCGCCTACGACCGGCACCGCCAGTTCATGACCTGGTCGTACGTGGACCACGGCGTGCCGGTGCTCTTCGGCCTGCCGCCGTTGCCCGGCTTCGACGTCGGCAACTACGACCGGCGCTGGGACGCCTGGAACTGGCTCGTCGACAACGAGGACTCGAGGCCGGCCGGCTGCGAGGTCGAACGCTTCGGTGTCGAGTACCTGGTGGTCGGCGGCGGACGGGCCATGCCGGGCGGGTGGACGCGGCACTACACGCCGGCCCGGCTCGACGCGAGCGACCGGGTGCGCCTCGTCCAGCAGTTCGGCTCGATCAAGATCTACCAGGTCACCGACAAGGGCCGGGTCTGCGCCCAGGGCGGCTGACCGCGCCGGGTCGACCGCCGACGGGTGGAGACCGTCCTGGGTGGAGGGAAACACGAGGGGCGCCGCCGGTCTCGGCGGCGCCCCTCGGCGCGTCAGGCGGGCGGTGCCGGACTCAGCGGGAGCTGTCCCCGATGACGCCGGCGACCGCACGGTGCGCCGGCAGGATCCGCTGCCGCTCCTCGTCCAGGTCGATCCGCCCGGCGAGGATGTCGAGGAAGTGGTCCAGTTGGGCGGCCAGCGGCTCGCGGTTGGAGACCAGTTCCGGGACCTCCATGATGCTCTGCTGCCGGTAGCCGCGGCCGTCGGGCGTGGCAGCGTCCAGCGAGACGTGTCGGTAGATCGTCACGTCCTTGCGGATCAGGTCCGCCTCGATCAGCCGGTCCACCTCGCTGATCACGAGCGTACGGACCTTGCGCTGCCCGATCCGGCTCGCCGACACGTTGGCCAGCGCGCCGTCGCCGAAGGTCAGGACCGCCTCGGCGACGTCCTCGGCGCCCGGCAGCGAATCCGGGTGGAAGTGCCCCAGCGAGCCGCGCACCGCGGCCGGCTCACGACCGCCGAACACCTGAATCGCCAGGTCGACGTCGTGCACGAGCAGATCCCAGGCGACACCGGTCTTGATCCGTGGCGCGTACGGCGAGTGCCGGGTGACGGTCAGATGCACGGGCTTGTGCACCAGCGCCAGGGCGGTGAGCACGGCCGGGTTGAAGCGCTCCAGCAGGCCGCAGAGCAGCGGCAGCCGCCGCTTCTCGGCGTTGGCCACGATGTCCTCGGTCTCGCTGAGGCTGCCGCAGACCGGCTTCTCGATCAGCAGCGGTTTCTCCGCGGCGAGGACCTGCTCGGCGAGCCCGTGGTGGAACTCCGTGGGCGCCGCGATGACGACCGCGTCCACGCTGGAGAGGTCGGTCAGGTCCGGCGCCCAGGCGGCGCCGTACCGGTCGGCGATCTCCCGTCCCACGGTCTCCCGCGGCTCGACCACCAACGCCAGCCGGGCGCGGGGCGACTGGGAGATCACCCTGGCGTGCAGCGACCCCATGGCGCCGGTGCCGACCAGCGCGAAGCGCACCGCGGCGGTCACGCGCCGACCGCCTTCCGGACGGCCTCGACCACGCGCTCCACGTCGCCGTCGGTCAGGTGGTGGTGCACCGGCAGCGAGACGCACTGGCGTACCACGCGGTCGGTGACCGGCGCCGGGTCGGCCACGACGCGCGGGTGCTGCCGGTAGCAGTCGTAGTCGTAGACCGTCTTCGGGTAGTAGATGCCGCAGCCGACGCCCTGCTCGGTGAGGCGGGCGATCACCTCGTCCCGGGAGACCGGAGCCTCGTCGGTAACGAGCACCGTGTACTGGTGCCAGACGTGCGACCGGCCCGGCAGTTCGGTGGGGAGCCGCAGGCCGGGCACGTCGGCCAGGCCGGCGGAGAGCCGGGCGGCGTTGTCCTTGCGCCGCTTGACGTTCTCGCCGTAGTTCGCCAGCTGCGGAATGCCGAGCGCGGCCTGAAGGTCGGTCAGCCGGTAGTTGTGCCCGGCGACCTCGTACTGGTAGCGCTGGCGCATGCCCTGGTTGCGCAGCACCCGCAGCCGGTCGGCGAGCGCGGCGTCGTTGGTCGTGATCATGCCGCCCTCACCGGTGGTGAGGTTCTTGGTGGCGTAGAGGGAGAAGGTGCCGAGGCCGAAGCTGCCGGCGCCACGCCCGTCGATGGTGGCCCCCAGCGACTGGGCGGTGTCCTCCACCAGGCCCAGGCCGTGCCGCTGCGCCAGCGGGACGATGGCCCCCATGTCGGCCGGCTGACCGTACAGGTGCACCGGCATGAGGACCTTGGTGCGCGGGCCGACGGCGGCGGCGAGCGCCTCCGGGTCGAGGCAGAAGTCGTCCTCGCGGATGTCGGCGAACCGGGCGGTGGCACCGGCCTCCAGGATCGCGTTGAGCGTGGCGACGAAGGTGAAGGGGCTGGTGATGACCTCGTCGCCGGGCTGCAGGTCGAGCACCTCAAGCGCCGCGACCAGGGCAGTCGTGCCGTTGTTGACGGCCACCGCGTGGTCCACCCCGACCACGTCGGCGAACTCGCGCTCCAGCCGCGCGACCATGGGGCCCTGCGCCAGCATGCCGGAGCGGATCACCTCGACCGCCAGTTGCTCGGCCGCCTCGTCCAGCTTGACGACGGAAATGGGGATCACAGGGGTCTCTCCTCGGGGGTCGGTGGCAGCGGGGCAGACGTTAACAGCGGCGGACGCGCGGGTGAAAAGTGGCCGCCGCCAGGGCCATCCAGCTCGGGCGCGCCAGGGTACGTGCGGGCGCGGAGCCTCGGCTAGTGTAGTGCCTTGCTCTGTCAACCCCATCCCCTGCATAAGGTGAAATCCGACGCGGAGGCAGATAACCCGTGGTAGAGACGGCGACCCGCGAAGGCGTCAGCAGCACCCCCGGTTCGGATCCGGCACCCCCCACACCGGCCGCAGGGATGCGCCGTTGGCTGTCGCTGGGTGTACGGGTGGTGGTCATCGCGGCCATCGTGGCCGGAATGACCTGGAGCGTCGTCGACCAGTGGCCACAGGTCCGCTCGACGTGGCTCGGGCTGGCCTGGCAGTCCGTCGTGCTCTCGGTACTCGCCGCGCTGCTGGGCATGGTCGCCAACACGATGGCCTGGCGGGCTGCGGTGGACGACCTGGAACACCGGGTGTCCGTCGCCGCCGCGCTGCGGATCTGTCTGGTCGGTCAGCTCGGCAAGTACATCCCGGGCAGCGTCTGGGCGTACGTCCTCCAGATCGAGCTGGGCAAGCGCGCGGGCCTGCCGCGGGCCCGGGCCTTCCTCGCCTCGCTGGTCACCGTCGGGCTGGGGGTCACGGCCGCGCTCGGCCTGGGCCTGCTGAGCCTGCCCGCGCTGAGCGGCGCCGCCGGCGGCGCCGACTCGACGTACGCGGATTCGGTCCGGGTGGCGCTGTGGATCGTGGCGATCCTCTTCCCCATCGCGCTCATCTGCGCGATCCCCCGGGTGCTGACCGCCCTCGTCCAGATCGCCCTGCGGCTGCTCCGCCGGCCGCCGCTCGAGCACCGGCTGACCTGGCCGGGCGTGCTGCGGGTGATCGGCTGGAGCGCCCTGGGCTACAGCCTGTTCGGGGTGCACCTCTGGCTGCTGGCGAACGCCCAGGCCGCGCCGGGCGTCGAGGGGCTGCTGCGCTCGGTCGGCTCGTTCGCCATCGCGATGACGGTCGGCATGTTCGCCTTCCTCTCCCCCTCCGGGCTCGGGGTGCGCGAGGCCGTGCTGGTGGCCGCGCTGGCCCCGTTCCTGCTCGACAGCGGCGGCGTGGGCGCGGCGATGGGCATCGCCCTGGCGTCCCGGCTGATCTTCACGATCGCGGACGTCCTCGCCGCCGGACTCGCGGCCCTCTCCGGTCTACGGCAGCTGCGCGGCAGCGGGCCGGAGGTCGCCCGGGTCGGGGCGGACGGGTCCGCCGCGGGCTGAGCGCGACACCACGCGCACAGGGCCGGTCACGCCACCGCGTGACCGGCCCTGTGCGCGTCCGGATCAGCGGGTGACGACGCTGGTGATCCGGGTGAACTCCCGCATCAGGTCGTAGCCGTCCCAGGTTGCGGCGAAGTTCAGCGCATCACCGATCGGGACGATCCGGTCCACGCCACGGCCGCCGAGTGCCCGGGCGAAGGAGGTCAACTCCTGCGCGGTGAAGCCGAAGTGGGTGACCGTCTGATCGCGCCGCACCACCACCGGGGCGAGGTCGGCCAGCGCGTCCACCCGCGACTGCGGGAAGGTGCCCACGCCGAGCCAACGCCGGGGGATGTCGGCGGGGGCGGCCAGCTCCACGGTGGCGAGCGCGTTGCCTTCGAACCGGATGCCCGTCGCCGCTCCCTCGATCGCCAGTCCGTAGGTGGCGACCCGCTTCTCCACCGCCATCGCGGCGTCGACCTCCGGGCGCTTGCCCTCCAGGACGGTACGCAGCCGGCCGAGCAGGTCGGCGCGGGCCTGCTCGGTTCCGGCCGGTTCGCCGACCCAGTAGACGGCCCGGGGGGAGGCGCACGCGGCCTGGTCGAACCAGTAGGCGTCGTTGTAGAGACCCAGTGCTGCGGCGTCCCGCTCGGCCGCGGAGGCGCCCAGCCAGCCGGCCGTGCTGATGACGGTGAACGACGAGCGGTCCGGGAAGGTCACGTCCCGGGCGTGCGGCGCCAGCGCGTGCCTGCGGATCTCCGTCACCGACCGGTCGCCGCCCCAGATGACGCGCAGGTCCGCAGCGGCGGAGAGGGCGGCGGTGACGGCGTCGTCCCGGCCGTACGTGACCATCCGCTGGGTCTGCCGGACCGCCGGGTGGGCGTCGGCGAGCGTGTCGTTCAGCGCGTCGAGCACCGCGTCCGCCGCCCCGGCGGAGCGGGACGAGATGCGCACGACGTTGGCGTTACCGGCGAGCGCCGCGAGCGCCCACGAGTAGACGAAGATGGTGTCGACGTTGGCCGGCGGCACGTGGAACACCAGACCGCGTGGGAAGCGCAGCTGGGCCGGCTCGTCCGCGACCCGGGCGAGCGCCTTGGTGATCTCGCCTCGCCGCAGGAAGAAGCCGAGCGAGGCGAGTTCCGGGTGCCGGCGGGCCACGGCGGGCCGCAGCAGCCGGCGGGCGAACGCCACCAGGAACTCGACCACCCGCTCGTCGCCGACCGTGAGGTGCCCGTCGACCGGGTCGGCCCGCAGCGCGGCGACCAGGTCGTCGACGGCGATGGCGCCGCCGGCCGGGAAACGCTCGATGAGCTTGCTCATGCCGCCTCCGCGAAGGTGTCGCTGCAGCCGCGCGCCTCGGCCCGGGGCAGCCGGCCGAGGATCGAAAACCGCTTACCCGGCCAGACGCCATCGTCGACGCCGTGCACGACGCCGCGGTCCTCGGTGAGTAGCAGGTGCCCGGGGTACGACCGGGGCAGAGTGCTGATCACCTGGACCACGCCCGGAGTACCGACCGGCACCTCCTCCCAGGTGTGCGGGTCGCGGATGATGATGTCGGAGAAGTCGGGGCAGTAGAGACCGCCGCCGTCCGGGCCCTCCAGGAAGGTCAGCCCGATCTGCTCCACCATGCCGTAGAAGTTGTGGATCCGGGTGAGCCCGGTGTCCTCCGTGAAGCGGCGGCGGAACTCGGCGTTGTCGACCGCCCGGTCGACCAGCTTCTTCCAGCCGCCGCTGTGGATGAGGATGCCGTTGCTCAGGTCGAGCCCGTGGTCCCGGGCCAGCTCGTAGAGGTAGAGCCAGGTCATGAACGTGAAGCCGAAGATCAGGAAGGGCTGCCCGCCGTGCTTGTCGAGGAACGCGCGCACGGCCGCCAGGTCGGGCTGGTCCTCTTCGTCGAGCACGAAGGTGTGGTCCCGGCCGAAGTTCATCAGGCCCAGCACACCGGCGCCACGCGCGGAGAACGACTTCCGGTTCTTGAACAGGGCCCGGGTGTCGACCAGCAGCATCGGCAGCCGCTGCGGGCCGATCACGGTACTCAGCGTCGCGGAGAGCATCTTCTGCTGCACCGAGGCGGCGTCCTTGTCGAGGTAGATGCGGCTGACGTCGCCGGTCGTACCGGACGAGGTGAGCACCTTGAACACCTCGTCGTCGGGGATGCTCTTGAGTACGTGGTGCTTGAAGAGCCGCACCGGCAGCCACGGCAGGTCGGCGACCCGCTCGTACCGGCGGCCGGGCAGGTGCCCGAGCGAGGCGAGCAGTCGGGCGTACTCCGGGCTGTTGGCGCGGTGGTGCTCGGTCAGCTCCACCAGCTCGTGCAGCAGGCGGGATTCCCGTTCGGCCTGGTCGAGGGTGAAGAGGGTCATACCTGCGCCTCCAGGGAGCGGTAATCGATCTTGCCGTTGGGCAACTGCGGCAACCGCTCGATGGTACGGACGTCGAAGCCGGACCGGTGCAGCCTGAGCCGCTCCGACAGCCGGCCGGCCAGCGCTCGTGCGCCGTCGTCGTCGATCCCCTCGACGAAGAGCACGACCTTGTCCGGACCGGAGACCGCGACGACAGGCCCCTGGTCACGGGCCATCTCCTCGATGTCGTGCAGGTTGACCCGGATGCCGAAGACCTTGCCGAACCGCTTGAGTCGGCCACGCAGCCAGACGAACCCGTCCTCGTCGAGGTGACCGAGGTCACCGGTGCGCAGCACGCCGCCCTGGTCGTCCCCGCGGCTGAGGTCCGCCGCGCTCTCGGCGTAGCCCATCATCACGTTCGGTCCGCGGTAGACCAGCTCACCGACCACGCCGGACCGGCTGGTCTCGGCGCCCTCGGCGTCGAGCACGCGGAACGAGCCGCCGGCCAACGCGGGGCCGACGGAGCCGACCCGCTCCGGCAGCGCGTCGGCCGGCAGGGTGCTCATCCTCGGCCCGGCCTCCGTGCACCCCCACATCACGTGGAACCGGCCGCCCACCGCGCTGATCTTCTCGTGGAAGGCGACGATCATCTCGTCGCGCAGCTTGCCGCCGGCCTGGGTGAGCGTGCGCAGCGACGGATACTTCGCCGGGCTCCACCGGATGCGGTGCAGCATCTCGTAGTTGTAGGGCACGCCGGCCAGCGAGGTGGCGCCGTACTCCTGTACGGCCTGCCAGAACTCCCGGGCCAGCACGCCACCGTCGACCACGAGCACGGTGGCGCCGGCGACCAGGTGGCTGGTCAGCACCGACATGCCGAAGCTGTAGAACAGTGGCAGGCTGGTCGGGGCGACCTCGGTCGGGCCGATCGCCAGCGCGGAGCCGATCGCCGTCGCGTTGGCCAGCAACGCCGCGCGGGAGAGTCGGACGAACTTCGGATCCCCGGTGGAGCCGGAGGTGGCGAGCAGCACGGCCAGGTCGGGGTGGGGCCGGTCGGCCGGGGGCCTCTCGCGCACCCAGGCCGGCCCGAGCACCGGGTGGTCGACCTGCCGGTAGTCCTTGGGCAGTTCCCCGGGGGCCGTGCCGGTGCCGCCCTCGGCGAGGCCGACCACCGCGACGGGCTCGAACCGGCGGACGAAGTCCGCCAGCACCGCCGGGTCCAGCGCCGGGTCGAGCAGCGCCACCGGGCGTCCGCCGTCGACCGCGCCGGCGAAGCGCAGCACCGCGGCCGTCGAGAGGCCACTGCGGGCGAAGACGACGCCGGGCGGCAGTTCGGCGTACGCTGCCGCGACCTCATCCACCCGGGCGGTCAACGCGGTGCCGGTGAGGATGGCGCCGGTGGCGGCGTCGACCAGTCGGGCCGACGGGGCGACGAGCCTCATACGACGAGCCCTCCGTCGACGCCGAGCACCTGACCGGTGACGTAGCGGGCGGAGTCGCTGAGCAGGAACCGGATCACATCGGCCACCTCGGCGGGCTCGCCGAGCCGACCGAGCGGCGCCGCGGCGGCCTGCGCCTGAAGCACGTCGGCCGGAAGGGCGGCGGTCAGGTCGGTGCGGATGACGCCCGGAGCGACCGCGTTGACCCGGATGTGTCGGCTGCCAAGTTCCCGGGCGGCCGACCGGGCCAGCGCGGCGACGGCGGCCTTCGACGCGGCGTACACCGACTGGCCGGCGGCGCCGCTGGTGCCCACGACGCTGGCCAGCAGCACGATGGCGCCACCACGCCGCTCGGTGCCGTCGCCGGCCTTGCGGCGGCGGGCCATCGCCCGTGACGCGGCCTGGACCGCCGCGACCGCACCGGCCACGTTGACGTCGAGGGTGCGCCGGACGTCGTCGGCGCGGACCATGCCGAGCAGGCCGCTCTCCATGATGCCGGCGTTGGCGACGAGCATGTCGAGACCGCCGTGCTCGGCGGCGACCTGCTTGATCACGGCGCCGACGGCGTCGAAGTCGGCCACGTCCAGCCCGACCCCGTGGGCCCCGAACTCCTTGGCGACCTCTTCGGCGCGGGCCGCGTCCCGTCCGGTCAGCACGACGGTCGCGCCGGCGTCGGCCAGCGCCCTGGCCGTGGCCAGACCGATTCCCCGGGTGCCGCCGGTCACCAGCGCGACCCGGCCGGCGAGCTCACTCATCGACGCCGAGACCCCGCAGCATGTCCAGCGCCACCTTGAAGCTGCTCATGTCGATGACCTGGTCGGTCTCCAACTGCACGTCGAACTCGTCCTCGATCGCGGCGACGAGCGTCATGTGGCCGAGGGAGTCCCACTGCTCGATGTCACGGTACTTGAGGTTCTCGACGTCGGTGCCCTCCGGGAGCTCGAGGGCGTCGACGAAGACCGTACGCAGCCGGTCGTTGAGAGTCATGATCGTGATTCTCCGTTGTTCGTTGTCACTGGGGGACGTCGTCGGCGCGACGCCCGGGCGGCGAACCCCACTGCGGAGTCTCCCCCCGCGCCTGTGCCTCGGCCCGGCGGGCGGCGTTCTGTGCCCGCACCCGTTCGGCCTCGGCCTTGATGTGGTCCTGGTCGTAGCGCTGGAAGACCCGTGCCGGGTTGCCGGACACCAGACTGTACGGCGGAACGTCCTTGCTGACCACCGAGAGCGGGCTGACAGTGGCGAAGTCGCCGATGGTGACGCCCATCATGATCACGCTGTTGCCGCCGATGAAGCAGCCCTTGCCGATCCGGACCGGCTTGCGCTCGATCAGGTCGCTGCCGGAGTGGTTCTCCAGCATCATGTTCGCCAGCCAGCTCGAGTGGGTGAACACCAGGCAGTTCAGGCCGATGCTGGTGTGTTCGCCGATCTCCAGGCCACCGCTGGCGTCCAGCACGGTGTTCTCGCCGATCCAGCAGTGCTCGCCGAGGACCAGGTTCTCCGGACTGATGATCTTCGTGCGCTCGCGGATCCGGGTGCTCTCGGGCAGCCCGAGATGGCGGGCCCGCTCGACGTCGTTGAGGAAGCCGCCCAGGAAGTCGTTGAGGATGCCCGTGCGCAGCCGGTTGCTGCGCTCGTCGTCGGAGAACATGCTCACCGGTTCACCCGCACCATCCGCTCGAACGCCGAGAGGTGCTGGCGGGTCACCACGTCCATCGTGAAATGCGAGTAGACGAGGTCGCGCTGCTGCTTGGCGATCCACTCCCGCTCCTGCGGGTCGTCGAGCAGGCGGACGATCGCCGCGGCCAGGTCGGCCGGGTCGTTCGGGCGGGCCAGCACGAAGTTCTCCCAGTTGTGCAGCCGCACGGCGGGGAAGTTGGTCTCCGTGACCGTGCCGATGGTGGCCCGGCCGGCGGCCATCGCCTCCAGGCTGGCCGTGCCGAAGCCGCCACCCTGGAGGTCGTGCGCCACCACGTCCGCGGCGGCGAAGTACGAGGGCACCTCGGCCGGGGGGACCGCGCCGGTGGTGATGATGGCGTCGCTGACACCCAGCTCGGCGGCGCGCTTGGCGAAGGCGTCGTAGTAGACCCGGCCGATGATCATCACCTTGGTGTCCGGGTGCTTCGCCAGCACGGTTGGCAGAGCCTCCAC
The DNA here is from genome assembly GCF_040643125.1 of Micromonospora sp. NPDC047465. Lineage (NCBI taxonomy): Bacteria > Bacillati > Actinomycetota > Actinomycetes > Micromonosporales > Micromonosporaceae > Micromonospora > Micromonospora sp. NPDC047465. Next base: position 113,670 of record NZ_JBEYTP010000003.1, on the reverse strand, counting down.
CAGGGCCATCCGGTCCCGCAGCGGGATGACGTGCCCCAGCGAGACGATCACCGGCTGATCACCGACGCCATGCCTGGCCCGCACGTCGATGGTCGCCGGCTGCTCGAACCGGCCCGGTTCCACCGCGACGGGGATGTACTCGAAGTCGACGTCGGTGGCCCCGTAGCGTTGCTCGCAGTACGTGGCAGCCAGCTCATCCATGATCACGTAGCGCGGCCGGAACCGCCGGATGATCGGCTTGACCAGGAAGCGGTCCAGCATGCGGAAGAGCGCCGCGTACTTCGGGTCCGGGCTCTCCAGCCGGGTGTGGATGGACAGCAGCACCGGGATCCGCCGGCGCCGGGCGTACCAGCCGGAGAGCCAGCTGAGGTCGAAGAACTGGCCGTGCTGGTGGATCACGTCCGGCGCGAACTCGTCGAGCAGCCGCGACACCCGGCGCAGGTTGCCGGGACGGGCCAGTGTGAAGGCCATGTCGAAGTCGATCGCCAGCCCGAGCTGCGGCATCGGCATGGCGGGCAACCGCACCACGCGGTAACCGTCGCGCTCCTCCTCGGCCGGTGTGTCCTTGTAGGCGGCGGTCAGCACGAGAACCTCGTGCCCGGCGGCCGCGTACCGGGCCGCGAGGGCCGCGGCCAGGTGCGAACTCCCGCCCGGTCGCGGCGGGAAGAAGTTGTTCACGACGGCGATCCGCACGGCTCACTCCTGTCCGGGGGGACGGTCGGGACGGTGGTGGGTTGAAAGGGGTCGCGGACCGCCGGGACACCAGGTACGTGTCCGGGGCGGCCCGCGGCTAAACGTCGTGCGACTAGACGATCTCGGTCTTGATGAGGTCGGTCATCCCGTCCTCGACGGCGATGGTGGGCTCCCAGCCGAGCACCTCGCGGGCCCGGGTGATGTCGGCGGCGCGCCGGCTGACCAGCACCTCGCGCGGGTTGAACTGCGGCTGCACGTCGACGCCGACAGCCTTGATCAGGATCTCGGCGAGGCTCGCGATCGAGGTGTCGAGGCCGGTGCCGATGTTGACCGGCACGTTGCCCTGCTCGGCCTCCATCGCGGCGACCACCGAGCGGGCGATGTCGTGGACGTGGATGAAGTCCATCGACTGCTCGCCCTTGCCGTCGATGACCGGCGGCTCGCCGTTCTTGAGCCGCTTCACGAAGTGGTTGATCACCGAGGTGTAGTAGGCGGTCGGCTTCTGGCCCGGGCCGTAGACGTTGAAGAACCGCAGGGCGATCCAGTTCAGGCCCTTGCTGCGCTGGTAGAAGCCGAGCAGGTCCTCGCCGGCCCGCTTGGAGATGCAGTACGGGGTGAGCGGGTCGAGCCGGTCGTCCTCGTGCATCGGCAGCTTCTTCGGGTCACCGTAGACCGAGGCCGACGACGCGAAGACCAGCCGCTTGACGCCGTGGTCGGCGGCGGCGGCGAACACGTTGTGGTTGCCGACCATGTTGATGTCGATCGACTCGTACGGGTCGGCCTGGCTCTTGTTGATCGAGACCGCGGCCAGGTGGATCACGTAGTCGCAGCCCTTCATGGCCGCGTGCACGGCGCCGCCGTAGCGGACGTCCTGGTCGATCAGCTCGACGTCGCCGGTGGCCACCAGCTCCGCGACGCGGTCCCGGTCACCGCGGAACATGTTGTCGAAGATGCGGACCTTGTAGCCCTTCTCCAACAGCATCGGCACCACGTGCAGGCCGATGAAACCCGCGCCTCCGGTGATGAAGACGGTCTGCTTCGACATGGCGGAGCGTGTCCTTCCTTGGGGAGTCAGCGGCTGGTGGCCGCGGTGTTGACGACGTCCACCAGCGTGGCCGCGACGGTCTCGACCTGGGCGTCGGTGAGGTTGGCGTGCATCGGGATGGCCAGGTGCCGGGCGAACAGGTCCGCCGAGACCGGGCAGGGCGTGGTCTGGCCGTAGAGCGGCTGGACGTGCGAAGCGTACGTGCCGAAGGTGCACTGCACGCCGCGCTGCCGCAGCGCCAGCGCCACCGTGCCCCGGTCGACGGAGGGCGCCAGCGTGACGACGTACGACTGCCAGGGGTGCTCGCGGTCGGGTGCCTCGTACGGGGTGGTGATCAGCTCGTGGTCCTTGAGCAGCTCGCCGTAGCGGGCCGCGATGCGGCGCTTCGCGGCCAGCAGGTCCGGCAGCCGGTCGAGCTGGGCGAGCATGATCGCCGCGGAGATGTCCGAGAGCCGGTAGTTGTAGCCCAGCTCGGTGAAGGTCGGGATCGGCAGGTGCGACAGCTCGGCGCGGGTGAGCGCCCCCTCCACCCCGTACGTGTGCAGCTTGCGGGCGTGGGCGGCGAGGTCCTCCCGGTCGGTGACGTAGGCCCCGCCCTCGCCGGCGGTGATGCCCTTGCGGCCGTGGAAGCTGAAGGTGGCGACGTCGGCCAGGCTGCCGGCCGGCCGGCCCTTGTAGGTGGCGCCGGCGGAGCAGGCGGCGTCCTCGACCAGGAACAGGCCGTGCTTGTCGGCGATGGCGCGCAGCTCGTCGTAGTCGGCCGGCTGCCCGAACGCGTCGACGGCGATGATGCCGACGGTGCGCGGGGTGATCGCGGCCTCAACGGCGGCCGGGTCGACCGTCCAGGTGTCGGGCCGCACGTCGGCGAAGACCGGCGTGGCGCCGGTCCACATCACCGAGTGCCCGGTGGCCGGGAAGGTGTAGTCGCCGACGATCACCTCGTCGCCCGGCTTGACACCGAGCGTGAGCAGCGCCAGGTGCAGCGCCGAGCCGCAGTTGCTGGTGGCGAGGGCGTGCCGGGTGCCGACGGTGGCGGCGAAGCGCTCCTCGAAGCGGCGGCAGGTGGGCCCGGAGCCGGCGAGCCAGCCGGAGGCGAAGACCTCGGCGATGGCCGCGAGCTCCGCCTCGCCGACCGTGGGCTGGCCGAGCGCGATGACCTCAGACATGTGACCCCCAGAGTGATGGACCCGGAGCAGTCTAGGCCAACCGGGCGGGTCGTCCGCGAGTCGGGCACGCGGGACGGCTTGGTTACCATCGGTCGCGGCGCCGGCAGGGGAGATGAGATGACCAGGTTCGTGGTGGTGGGTGGCGGCATCGTCGGGCTCGCCGTGGCACACCGGCTGATGACCGACCGGCCCGGGGACCAGGTCACCGTGCTGGAGAAGGAGGCCGGCTGGGCGGCCCACCAGACGGGGCACAACTCGGGCGTCATCCACGCCGGCGTCTACTACAAGCCGGGCAGCCTGAAGGCCACCATGTGCAAGGCCGGCAGCGCGTCGATGGTCGAGTTCTGCGAGCGGCACGGGCTCGCGTACGACATCTGCGGCAAGCTGATCGTCGCCACCGACCCGGAGGAACTGCCCCGGCTGCACGCCCTGCACGAGCGGGCCACGGCCAACGGCCTGCCGGTGCGGCTGATCGAGGCCGCCGAGGCGGCCGAGTACGAGCCGCACGTCGCGGCCGTCGCCGCGCTGCACGTCGCCTCGACCGGCATCGTCGACTTCGGGGCGGTCTGCCGCAAGCTCGCCGAGCTGCTCGCGGCGGGCGGGGCGGAGCTGCGCACCGAGACCGAGGTCACCGGCGTGGCCACCCGACCCGAGGGCGTGGTGGTCAGCACCACCAGGGGCGAGGTCGTCGCGGACGTCCTGGTCAACTGCGCCGGTCTGCACGCCGACCGCATCTCCCGGCTGGCCGGGGTGCCCACGCCGGTACGGATCGTGCCGTTCCGGGGCGAGTACTACGAGTTGGTGCCGCAGCGGCAGGGCCTGGTGCGGGGGCTGATCTACCCGGTGCCGGACCCGCAGTTCCCGTTCCTCGGGGTGCACCTGACCAAGATGATCGACGGCAGCGTGCACGCCGGCCCGAACGCCGTGCTGGCGACCGCCCGCGAGGGCTACTCCTGGGGCCGGATCAGCCCGCGCGACATCTGGGACGAGCTGACCTATCGGGGCCTGTGGGCGCTGGGCCGCCGGCACTACCGCTACGGGCTGACCGAGGTGGCCCGGTCGCTGTCGAAGAAGCGGTTCGCGGCGAGCCTGGCCCGGCTGGTGCCGGAGCTGACCCCGGCGGACATCGTCCGGGCCGGCGCCGGCGTCCGCGCCCAGGCGATCCTGCCCGACGGCGGGCTGGTGGACGACTTCCTCATCGTCGAGGCGGACCGGCAGGTGCACGTGCTCAACGCGCCCTCCCCCGCCGCGACCAGCTCGCTGGAGATCGCCCGGCACATCGTCTCCCGGCTGCCGGTCGACGCGCCGCGCTGACCCGACGGGCCCGGGGCGGGCGGCGCCGGCCCAGGACACCCGCCGGGCCGGACGGCGACCTCCGGGCCCGCAGGGTTCGGGGCGGCGAGTTCCCGGGGCCCGCACGCGGCGGGCGGCACCGGTCCAGGACCCGCGCCGGGGCGGGCGCGGGGCGGCCGGTCAGGCGGGCGTGGCGTCGGTGGCCGCCGCGCGGGGCCGGGGCACGCCGCCGCCGGCGCCGAGCCCGGTGGCCACCGCCTCGACCAGCGTGTCCAGGTACGCGTCGGTGAGCGGGGTCCGCGCGATCGCCAGCCGCCAGTAGAGCGGGCCGACGATCAGGTCGACGGCCGCCTCGGGGTCGGTGTCGGGCGGCAGCTCGCCGCGCTGCACGGCGCGGCCGATCAGCCGGCCGCCGATCTCCTGCTGCCGCGCCCGCAGCAGCTGCTGGAGGGTCTGGTCGATGGTCGGGTTGCGGGCCGCCTCGGCGAGCAGGTCGGGGATGATCTGCGAGGCCAGCGGGTGCCGCAGCGCGTGCGCCACGACCTGGAAGAGCAGTTGGAGGTCGCCGCGCAGGGTGCCGGTGTCCAGCGCGGGCAGCTTGCCGGCGGCCGCCGCGGCGACGATCTCCAGCACCAGTTCGAGCTTCGAGCTCCAGCGCCGGTAGATCGCGGTCTTGCTCACCCCGGCCCGCCGGGCCACCGCCTCGATGGAGAGCCGGCCGTAGCCGACCGCGGCGAGCTCCTGCATCAGCGCGCGGCGGATCGCCGTGGTGATGTCGTCCCGCAGCACCGCCGCGCCGGCCGGCGCCCGCCTCTTCCCGGTCGTCACCTGGAGCTCGTCTCGGCTGTCACGAGGAACAATGTAGCGCAACGACGGTACGGTTGCGTCCCGACGTGTTTCGGACTACTGTCCACGCAGCGGCGAGGCGGCGCTCCCCGCTTGGTTCCATCGTCGCGCCTCATCCGTCGTCACGAAAGATCGGAGCGCCCAACCCATGGCCAACACCGCGCTGGCCGACCCCGACTCCGGCCTCACCCAGGCGCAGCTGGCCGCCCGCCACGGGCTCCGGGTCGCCGGCGAGCGGCCGCCCCTGGGCGACTACGCCCGGCGGCTCTGGCGCTACCGGCACTTCATCGCCGCGTACGCCAACGCGAAGCTCGTCGCGTCGTTCAGCAACGCCCGGCTCGGGCAGCTGTGGCAGGTGCTCACCCCGCTGACCAACGCGGCGGTCTACTACCTGATCTTCGGCGTGGTGCTGAAGCAGGACAGCATCCCGAACTTCATCGCCTACCTCTGCACCGGTCTGTTCATCTTCAACTTCACCCAGACCGCCGTGCAGAACGGCACCCAGTCGATCACCGGCAACCTGGGCCTGATCCGGGCGCTGCACTTCCCCCGGGCCTGCCTGCCGCTGGCCGTCACGGTCACCCAGTTCCAGCAGCTCCTCGGTTCGATGGTGGTGCTCGTCGCCATCGTGCTGGTGACCGGCGAGCCGATCACCTTCGCCTGGCTGCTGCTGGTCCCGGCGATCATCCTCCAGGCGGTCTTCAACGCCGGGCTCACCATGACCGTGGCCCGGATGGGCGCGAAGCTGGCCGACCTCAAGCAGGTCATGCCCTTCGTCCTGCGCACCTGGATGTACGGCTCCGGCGTGCTCTACAGCGTGACGCTCTTCGAGAACGAGCTGCCCGGCTGGGCCTCCCGGCTGGTCGAGTTCAACCCGGCGCTGGTCTACATCGAGCTGGCCCGCGTCGCGCTGCTGGAGCAGGCGCCGCTGCTCAGCTCCTCCGTGCTCCAGCTCTGGCTGGCCGCCGCGGGCTGGGCGATCGTGATGGGCGTCGGGGGTTTCATCTACTTCTGGCGCGGCGAACAGGAGTACGGCCGTGGTTGAGCAGTTCGAGTCGTCCAACGACGTGACGGTGACGCTGCCCCGGGTCCAGGACCGGGTGCCGACCGTGGTGGTCGACGACGCGCACGTGATCTACCGGGTGCACAAGGGCGGCGGCGGAGGCGGCGGCCCGGTCGGCGCGCTCAAGCGGATGGTCAGCCGCACCTCGGCGCCGAACATCCGGGAGGTGCACGCGGTCAAGGGGGTCAGCTTCACCGCGTACCGGGGCGAGGCGATCGGGCTGATCGGCAGCAACGGCTCGGGCAAGTCGACCATGCTGCGGGCGATCGCCGGCCTGCTGCCGGTCAACCGCGGCGCGGTCTACACCCAGGGGCAGCCCTCGCTGCTCGGCGTGAACGCGGCCCTGCTCAACGACCTCTCCGGCGAGCGCAACGTGGTGCTGGGCTGCCTGGCCATGGGGATGCCGCCGGCGGAGGTGCAGCGGCAGACCCCGGAGATCATCGAGTTCTCCGGGATCAACCAGCGGGGCGACTTCGCCTCGCTGCCGATGCGCACCTACTCCTCCGGCATGGCGGCCCGGCTGCGCTTCTCCATCGCCGCGGCCAAGAAGCACGACGTGCTGCTCATCGACGAGGCGCTCGCCACCGGCGACAAGGGCTTCCGCAAGCGCAGCGAGCAGCGGGTGCGGGAGCTGCGGGAGAGCGCCGGCACGGTGTTCCTCGTCAGCCACCAGCTCTCCTCGATCAGGGACACCTGCGAGCGGACGATCTGGCTGGAATCGGGCGTCCTGCGCATGGACGGCCCGACCGACGAGGTCCTGCGGGCGTACGAGGCGTTCGCCAACGGCAAGTAGCGCGCCGGACGGCATCGACGGAGATGCCGTCGGACCGCGTCGTCCCGTTGGGGCGGCGCGGTCGGCGCGTTAAGGTTCATCCGGTCGCCGCGCGGGCGGAACCGTCTGTTCACGCACCCCTGAGAGTGAGGATTCGGCAATGACGCAGGACCACACCACTGGCCCGGACGCCGCACCGGAGACCCCGGCGCCATGGCGGCCCTCGCGGACGGTGGCGGTGGTGCTGGCCGGCGGCACCGGGACCCGGCTGGGTCTCGGCATCCCGAAGCAGCTGCTGAAGATCGCCGGCAAGCCGATCATCGAGCACACCCTGGCGGTCTTCGAGGCCGCCCCCGAGATCGACGAGATCATCGTGCTGATGGCCACCGGCCACGTCGCCGAGGCCCAGCAGATCGTCGACAAGGCCGGCTTCCGCAAGGTCACCAAGGTCATCGAGGGCGGCGAGACCCGTAACGCCACCACCCGGATCGCGCTGGACGCGGTCGGCGAGGGCGACTGCAACATCCTCTTCCACGACGCGGTACGGCCCCTGGTCAGCGGCCGGATCGTCCGGGAGTGCGTGAACGCGCTCTGGACGTACTCCGCGGTCGACGTGGCCATCCCGTCGGCCGACACGATCATCCAGGTCGACGAGGACGACTGCATCACCGACATCCCGGTGCGCTCGTCGCTGCGCCGCGGCCAGACCCCGCAGGCGTTCCGCTCGGGCACGATCCGCGAGGCGTACCGGATCGCCGAGGGCGACCCCCACTTCGCCGCCACCGACGACTGCGGCGTGGTGCTGCGCTACCTGCCGGGCACGCCGATCAAGGTCATCGACGGCTCCGACGAGAACATCAAGGTCACCCACCCGGTCGACGTGCACCTCGCGGACAAGCTGTTCCAGCTCGCCGCCGCGCAGGCCCCCCGGGTCACCGACCACCGCAGCTACACCGAGGAGCTGACCGGCCGGACCATCGTCATCTTCGGCGGCAGCTACGGCATCGGCCACGACCTGGCCGAGCTGGCCCGCCGCTACGGCGCGCAGGTCTTCCCGTTCAGCCGCTCCAGCACCGGCACCCACGTGGAGCGCGCCGCGGACGTCGAGGCGGCGCTGAAGACCGCCTTCGAGGCCACCGGCCGGATCGACCACGTGGTGGTCACCGCCGGCATCCTGGAGAAGGGCGCCCTCGTCGAGATGGACGAGGAGACCATGGACCGGGTGCTCCAGGTCAACTTCGTCGGGCCGGTCATCGCCGCCCGCCAGTCGCTGCCCTACCTCCAGCAGACCAAGGGCCAGCTGCTGCTCTACACGTCCAGCTCCTACACCCGGGGTCGCGCCCAGTACGCCCTCTACTCCTCCACCAAGGCGGCCCTGGTCAACCTCACCCAGGCGCTCTCCGACGAGTGGGCCGAGTTCGGCGTACGGGTCAACTGCATCAACCCCGAGCGCACCGCGACCCCCATGCGCACGAAGGCGTTCGGCGAGGAGCCGGAGCACACCCTGCTCGCCGCCGAGACCGTCGCCCAGGCCTCGCTGGACGTGCTGATCTCGGAGCTGACCGGTCAGGTCATCGACGTGCGCCGCGCGCCGGGCGAGGTGCCGGCCCAGCCGGTGCCGGGGCAGGCCGAGCGGGCCGCCAGCCCGGCCAGCGCCGGCTGACGCGGGTCTCGGGCCACGGCGGGGAACGGAGCCGACATGCGTGGTGACCTGGTCCGGAAGCTGATCGCCCGCGCCCTGGCCACCGGCCTGGCGGTGCTGGCGTTCCTCGTCGTCGCGCTGACCGGCGCGACCGGCTGGGGGCTGGGGCTGGCGGTGGCCGCCCTCGCGGCGGCCGCCTGGGAACGGCGGGTCCGCCCGGGCGCCGACAGCGTCGCCGAGACCGCGCTGGTCGCGGCGGCGGTCCTGGTCGGGTACGCCCGGCGCCTCGACGCCGGTTTCGACCCCGCGCTGGCCGCGACGGCGCTGGTCCTGCTGGGCTTGGTGCTGCTCGTCGGGCCGCTGCGGGACGCCGGCGGCCTGGAGGTGCGCGCCGCGAACCTGCCGGTGCGCACCTGGACGCCCCTGGTCGCCGCGCGCCTCGGCGACGCCCTGCTGGGGCTGCTCGCCGTGGTGGCGGCCGCCGCCGCGGCGACCCTGCCGGCCGGTGTGGCGCTGGGCGCCGTCGCGCTGGTCGCCGCCGGCGCCGGTGCCGTCGGGCTGGACCTGGCCCGGCGGCGGTTCCGGCCGGGGGCCGGCGGGTCGGCGGTCTCCCGCGCGCTGCGCCGGCACCAGCCCGAGTTCCTGCTCCACTTCTCCGCCCCGCCCGGCTCGGAATACCAGGTCACCATGTGGCTGCCGTACCTGGAGCGGATCGGCCGGCCGTTCCTGGTCATGGTGCGGGAGCCGGAGTTCCTGCCCACCGTCGCCGCGGCCACCACGGCGCCGGTGGTCTACTGCCCGACGACGAAGGCGATGGACGAGGCGCTGGTGCCGAGCCTGCGGGTGGCGTTCTACGTCAACCACGGCGCGAAGAACAGCCACTGCATCCGCTTTACCCAGCTCACCCACGTCCAGCTGCACCACGGCGACAGCGACAAGGCGCCCAGCGCCAACCCGGTCTCCGCCATCTTCGACCGGATCTTCGTCGCCGGTCAGGCCGCCGTCGACCGGTACGCCCGCGCGGGCGTGGACATCCCGGCGGAGAAGTTCGTGGTGGTCGGCCGGCCGCAGGTCGAGTCGATCGAGGTCCGCCCGGAGCCGGTGCGCGGCCTGCCGAACCCCACGGTGCTCTACACGCCGACCTGGACGGGCCACCACGCGGACGCCAACTACTGCTCCCTGCCGGTGGCCGAGGCGCTGCTGCGCGGGCTGTTGGCGCGGGGCGCGACGGTGATCCTGCGGGCCCACCCGTACACCTCGCAGAACCCGGCCTCGGCGCGGCAGCTGGGCCGGCTCACGGAGCTGCTGGCCGCCGACCGGGCCCGTACCGGCCGGCAGCACGTCTTCGGCGCCGCCGCCACCCGCGAGCTGACCCTGACGGAGTGCGTGAACCGCTCGGACGCGCTGGTCTCCGACGTGTCCGGGGTGATCTCCGACTACCTCTACTCCGGCAAGCCGTACGCGGTCACCGACATGGGCGACGAGGGCGACCGGTTCGCCGAGCGGTTCCCGCTGGCCGGCTCGGGGTACGTACTGCGCCGCGACATGTCCAACGTGGACGAGGTGCTGGCCGCGCTGCTCGACACCGACCCGCTCGCCGCCGCCCGCTGGGCCACCCGGAGCCGCTACCTGGGCGACTTCCCGGCCGAGTCGTACGCCGAGGCGTTCCTGGACGCCGCGCGGCGGCAGCTCGACGCGGACTGGAACCCGCCGACGCCGCGCGCCGTCGGCGGGACCGGCCTGCCGGTCGAGCCGGACGAGGCGACCCTCTCCGCCACCACCTGACCGGCCGGCACCCGGCGGGTCAGCGGTACGGGTCGACCAGCTCCAGGACGGCCTCGGGGGCCTCGACGTGGGCGTTGTGGCCCAGGCCGGGCAGGGTGGCGACCGGCACGCCCAGCTCCTTGAGCTGGGCGTCGGTGACCATGGGGTCGTGCTCGCCGCGGGCCAGCAGCACCGGCACGTCCGTCGCCGCCAGCAGGGTCGGCAGGTCCGGCTCCCCCACCCCGAACGCGGCGGGGTCCATCGCCAGCCGCCAGCGGCCGTCGACCTGCCGCAGCCCGGCCTCGACCACGGGGTGGTCCGGCGCGAAGAGCCCGGTCAGGCCGGCCACCCGCAGGTACCGGCGGGCCGCCTCGTCCCGGCTGGCGAACCAGGTCACCGGTCGGGCGGCCAACTCCCTGGCCTTCGCCAGCTCGGCCGGGGACCAGACTGCCTTGATGCCGAGCCCGACCACGGCGTCGACCGGCAGCCCGGCGCGGCGGGCGGCCAGCGCCAGCCCGACCACGCCGCCGAGGGAGTGCCCCAGCACGACGAGCCGGTCCCCCGCCGCGAGCCCCGCGGCGATCCGGTCGGCCAGCCCGGCGAACGAGTACGCCGGCAGCGGCGGCGACCAGCCGTGGCCGGCGAGGTCCGGCGCCAGCCACCGCCCCGCCCACCGGCGCTCCAGCAGCGGCGCCCAGGGCAGCCACACGTCCCCGGTCGCGCCCATGCCGTGCAGCAGCAGCAGGACGCGCCGGCCGTCCCGGTCACCCGATTCATCGACCATAGGCCGCAGTGTGCCACCCGCCGTACGCCCCGGCGAGGGCCGTGACCCGGAGACGACATCGGGCGCCGGCTCCCGGGGTGGGGAGCCGACGCCCGACGGGTGTCTTTCTCAGGCGGAGTAGCCGCGGGTGGCGGCCCAGTTCGCCAGGGCGATGGTGGACATCCAGTACGAGGCGGTCGCCGGGTTCGCCGAGTCGGCGATCTTCACCAGCCGGCCCTCGTCCTGGTAGCCCACGACGGCGATGTAGTGGCCGCCGGGGAACGAGTGCCAGCCGCCGTCGGTGTCCGTGGCGCTGCCGGCGACGTTCACCACGACGCCCCGCCCGTCCGTGATGGCGGCGACCACGTCGGCCTGGAGCTGGTCCATCTGCGCCGGGGTCGCGGCACCGCCCGGGATCATCCGGGTCCGGTACGGGTCACCCTTCACCGTCGCGTTCAGCACCCGGGTGGTGTCCTCGGCCGAGTCGGTGCCCATCTCGTCGGTGCCCAGCTGGGCACCGAGGGCGTCCTGGCTGCGCGCGATGCCGGCGGCGCTGAGGGCGTGCCGGACGGCGGCCGGACCGCAGTTGTAGAAGGTGGTCTGGGCCTGGTAGTCGTAGTCCAGGGACTTCGCCTTCGGCGGCTTCGGCGGCTCCGGCTTGCGGGTCAGGTCCGGGTTCGGGGCGGCGCTGGTGGCGCTGGCCGACGGAGCGGCGCTGGACGCGGCCGGGGCGCCGGTCGACGGGGCCGCCGCGACGCGGGCGTCGCCACGCGAGGCGACGGTGCCGTCCCGCAGCTCGCTCACGGCCACCGGGGCCTGTGCGGCGGCGGGCGCCTCGTCGGTGCCGGCCAGCAGCGCGCCGGTGCCCGACGCGAGCACGAGCGCCGCGGCCGACGCGGCGGCCACCTGGTACGGACGCTCGGACGTGAGGCGACGGAGCTGTCGCTTGAGGTGGTGCTTCACGGTTTCCTCCACGGGCTCGGGGGGTGAGCGGCCGCCGGTCCGCGCAGGGGGGACCGACCGCGCGGACGGCGTCCGGCGGTGGTGGACCACTCAGGGGATGCGCCCGGGATGCCGGGCGACGGGCGGTGACCGGTGGGTCAGCTCGCGGCGTGCGGCCGGGCGAGCGCGGGCACCGCGGCGCCGTGGAGGCGCCGGAACGACCGGGGGGCGGGTGGGTGCTGCACGGGGATGGAACTCCTTCCGACGCCGCCGACCGGGTTAGCTGACGGACTCGGGCGGGAAGAACGCCCTACCGCGGGCCGTGGCCCGCGGATTCACCCCGATGTTGCACTGGGTCCCCGGCTCGCCTGTTCACGATTAGGCGGGTCGGCGCGGCGTCGCCTCTTGCGATCGGGTACCGCACCGGACGGGCCGACACTACTGGCCGGCCCGCGCCCTGCCAACCCGCTCCCACCTGCTTAAACCTTGATCGAGAGACTTTTTTTGCGGTCAGTTCGGCACTGACGTGACTCAATGGGACGACCGTTTCCTGACGCACCTTGCGTCGACAACCGGACGAGCGGCGGACATCGGCGCGGAATCGTCGGCGGGAATCGGCCGGGCCGTGCCGGATGACCGGTTCGGCACCGCTATGACCGGCGTCACGAAATTGCCCCGGCGGTTCAGCCCACCCGCGCGGGCCGCCACCGCACGGCGAGCGCGGGCCGACGCCCGGCGGTTCAGCCCACCCGCGCGGGCCGCCACCGCGCGGCGAGCGCGGGCCGACGCCCGGCGGAGACCGGCCGGGCCGCCGGGAGCCGGCCCGGCCGGAGCCGGACCGCTGCGGCGTACGCCTCCCCGGCCAGGGCCCGCGCCGCCTCGGCGGCCAGGTCGGCGTCCCGCCACGCCAACCGTTCCCGCTCGGCGGCGGCCCGGTGCTCGGCCCGCCTCGCGTCGCGTACCGCCCGGGCCAGCGCGATCTCCTGCTCGACCGGGTGTCGGCGGGGATCCCAGCCGGCCCGGCGGCCGAACACCTCGCGGAGTTGGCGGGTGGAGAGGTCGCCGCGCCAGTGGGCCGCCACCGCCGCCTGGTGCAGCCAGCGCTCGCGGGCGGCGTACTCGGCGGGCGTGCGCGGGGTGCGCGGGGCGGGCAGGGCGGCGGCCCCGGTGAAGCGGCGGGCGGCGGTCTCCGCCTCGTCGTACGCCCGCCAGGCCCGGTCGGCCTCCTCCTGCGCGGCGAGCCAGTCGGCCCGCCGCCGCCGGGCGGTGCGGGCGGCCCGGCCCGCCGCGACGGCCACCTCCTCGGCGTAGCGGCGCAGGTCGGCGGCCTCCGCCGCAGGGTCGACCGCGGGCGGGGCGACCGGCTCGTCGGCGGGACGGACCCGCTCGGGGCGGGCGACCAGCACCGCGAGCACGGTCAGGGCCAGCAGGAGCAGGGCGGACCAGATGGCGGCGGCCCGCGGCACCTCGATCAGGAACTGGTAGACGACGGTCTCCATGGTCGGCACCTCACGGGGAGCGAGTGCGGCAGCGGGGCGCACGCGGCGCCGGGTGGCGGGGCGCGGCGGTGCCACGTCCCGCCGCCGGGACGGGTGCGGGTGGTGGAGAGCGGAGGACGGGCACCTTCGTCAACGCCTGCGATAGCGGAAGAGGCCCTTCCTACGCCGTTGCGGCGGGTGCGGTCGCGGGGCGCGCGTGCCCCGCGGGGCGGTGCGGATCAGACGTGCGGTGGGCCCCGGGGGCCGACCGTCCCCGGGGTGTGCCCGACCGGCGCGGGGACCGGGCCGACGGTGACGGCCCCGGCGGCTGCGCCCGGGTCGGCCGGAGCGGCGGGTTGGCCGGGGCCGGTGGCGGCCCGGTCGACGGCGGCATCGTCGGCGACGACGCGGTGGTCGGCGACGGCCACGGGTGGGTCGGCGGGTGCCAGCGTGACGGGGAGCGCCGGGGCCGGGGGCGCCCAGGCGTGAGCCGGGGGCGCCCAGGTGTCGGTCGACGGCACTCCGGCCTGGGCCGAGGCGGCGGCGGGAAGAGCCCCGGCGCCGACGGCGAACGCGACCGCGACGGCGAGGCCGGTCAGCAGCCGCGCGGCCCACCGCGCCACCCACCACAGGGGACAGGTGAGCGCGACGGGAAGCACGCGACCACGCTACCGCCGATGCCGCCGGTCCGCATCGCCGCCGGGCGTGTCCCGTGCACGGCGGCCTCGGCGGCCCTCCGGCCCGGTGCTCTGCGCGTCCGGCCGTCCACCCCGGACCGCACGGACCAGGGTGGACGGGTGGTCCGGCCGCCCAGTTGGTCGACCTGCGCCGATGGACGCGGTCGTCCTACGCCCGGGGGCGCGGCCGGCCGGCGGTCGCACGGGAATCGACGTACGCCGGTCGGTGGTCCGCCTCCGGCTCGGTGTGCCGGGGGCGCGGCACGACGCGCCCCCGCTCCCCCGGCACGGCCGGCGGTCGCTGCCGCCCGGCGGCCACACCCTCGACCGGCGGCGTCGCCCGGGCCGGGCGGCGCGGGCCGAGCAGCCGCATCATCGGCGTCTCGACGAAGCGGTGCAACGCTCCGGCGAGGGCCAGGTTGACCAGCAGGAAACCGAGCACCGCGGCCAGCCCCCACCAGCCGCGGTACCCGACGCCCCAGTCCCCGGTGAGCCGGAGCACGGTCACCATCACCAGCACGTGCACCAGGTAGAAGGCGAAGGAGACCTCGCCGAGCCAGACCATCGGCCGGGACCGCCACGGCGACCGCCGCCCGCGCACGTCCGCGTCCGCCGCCGCGGTGATGACCAGGATGTACGCCACCGAGAGCAACGCCGCCCACAGCTCGGCGCGCACCCACTGCGCGGCGACCACCCAGGTGGCCACGAAGACCAGGCTCGCCACCGGCAGCCCCGGCCCCCGCCACCTGCCGCGCCGCATCAGCTCGGCGGCAGCCACGCCCATCCAGAACTCCAGGGACCGGACGGGCGGGAAGATCTGGGTGAACCACCAACGGCTCTCCTCGGGCACCAGGGCCTGGGCCGGCCAGAGCGCCAGGATCAGCAGCGGCACCGCGACGACCACGGTCCACAGTGCCCACGGCCGGGCCCGGCGGAGCAGCGGCAGCGCCAGCGGCAGGCAGAGGTAGAAGAAGAACTCGCAGGACAGCGACCAACTGACCGTGTTGATGCTGTAGAACGCGCCCGGCCGGGGGTCCCACGCCTGGAGCAGGAAGAGGTTCTCCACCGCGACGACGCGGTCCACCGGGTCGGCGAACCAGGCCGCGACCAGCAGGGCGAGCACCCACAGCGCCACGTGGCTGGGCCAGATCTTGGCGATCCGGCGACGCCAGAACGCCCGGCGGGAGTCGGTCGGCCGGGCCGACCACACCAGCACGAAACCGCTGAGGATGAAGAAGAACTGCACGCCGGACAGGCCCAGGGTGAAGACCCAGTTCACCACTGCCCGGTGGTCCGGCTCGGCGATGATCCCCATCGTGCCGGCGTGGAAGCCGAAGACGAGCAGGGCCGCCACCCAGCGCAGCCCGGTCAGCGAGGGCAGCCGACCGGCCGGGGACGCGGGCCGGGCCTCCGCCGCGACGGTCGCGGCCCCCGTCATGCCGGCGGCCCGGCGGTCCGCAGGGTCACCAGCACGTACGTCTCCTCCTTGGCCGTCGGCGGGCGGCGCAGGACGGCCCGCGGCGAGGCCTCCGGTCGGCGCCGCCGCCGGGCACCCTACCCGCCGCCCCGGATGTCCCCCTGCGTCCCCGTCCACCGCGTGACGGTTCCGTCCCTCCGCGTGCCGGAGTGACGCGCGTCTGTGCCGGGGTCGGCCGGTGGCCTAATATTCCGTGACCCGGAGGTGACGAGAGGCGGGGACGGATGCACCAGCGGATCCTGATGCGGGCGAAGAAGGGCCCGTTCGACGTCTACTCTCCCGAGGAGGCCTTCGAGGGGAACTGGATCGGCGAGAACAACGGCAACCTCGTCTTCAGCCACGCCGCGCACAAGCTGCTGCAGACCAGCACCACCGAGATCACCTCGACCGAGTTCAAGGTCAACCCGCGCGACGCCGACATGATCAACGAACGGTACGACGTCTACGTCGTACCGCTCGCCAACGCCTTCCGGCGCAGCTACGCACACCGCATCGAACTCATGACGAAGCTCGTCGAGCGGCTGAAGATCCCGGTGGTGGTGCTCGGAGTGGGTGTGCAGACCGACGTCAAGGGCGACCGGGAGTACCTGCGCCCGATCGACGACGCCGTCACCCGCTTCGTTCGGGCCGTGCTCGACCGCTCGCACAGCATCGGCGTACGGGGTGAGATCACCGAGGGCTACCTGCGCACGCTGGGCTTCTCCGCCGTCGACGTGATCGGCTGCCCGTCGATGTTCCTGCACGGCGACAGCCTGCGGGTGGAGAAGCGGAAGGCGGCGCTGACGCCCGACGACCGGCTCGCGCTCACCGTCTCGCCGTACGTGAAGTCGATGGCGAAGATCATCGCCCGGCACCACGAGCGGTACCCGAACCTGCGCTACCTGCCACAGGACCTCAAGACGCTCGGCACCCTGCTCTACGGCGACGCCCCCGACGACCGGGGCAAGTCCAGCGCGATCCCGATCCACACCTCGCACCCGCTGTTCACCGAGGACAAGGTGCGGATGTTCGTCGACCCCTGGACCTGGATGGACTACCTCTCCGGGTTCGAGTTCGCCTTCGGCACCCGGATCCACGGCACCATCACCGCGCTGGTCGCCGGCACGCCCGGCTACCTCTTCGCGCACGACTCGCGCACCCTGGAGCTGGCCCGGTACTTCGACATCCCGCACCGGGTGATGAAGGAGGTGCCGGCCGACGTCGACGCCGCCCAGCTCTACGACGAGGCGGACTACACGGCGCTCAACGACGGCCACAAGGCACGCTACGAGACCATGCTCGCCTTCCTCGCCAAGCACGACCTGGGCAACGCCTTCGCCGACGGCGACAGCGCCGCCCGGTTCGACGCGCGGGTGCGGGCCACCGCCTTCCCACCCGCCGTGCGCCCGGCCGGCGCGACCGCCCCGGAGGTGCTGCTGGAGCGCCTCCAGTGGCTGCGTGACCGCAACGCCGAGTTGCAGACGGACGTGGAGATGCTCCGTGAGCAGCGCCTGCGGGCCCGGGTCAAGCGGGCCGTCGGCGGCCCGGTGCGGCGGATCCTGAACCGTTAACCCGACGCTGGGCCGCTGTTCAAACACTCCACCCGCACCGGCCACGTGAGGTTCCGGGGCCGTCCATCCGCGCGGTCGATGGTGTCGGCGTGGTCATTGAGCCGACGCAAGCACCGCTGCTGAGCATCGTCGTGCCCGTGTACGGCGTCGAGCCGTACCTGTACCAGTGCCTCGAGTCGATCCGCGCCGACATCCCGGCCGGCGAGGCGGGCGCGGTGGAGCTGATCGCGGTGGACGACGCCTCCCCGGACCGTTGCGGGGAGATGCTGCGGTCGTACGCGGCCGGGCGGGTCGGCATCCACACCGTCCACCTGACCGACAACGTCGGCCTCGGCCTGGCCCGCAACGCCGGTCTCGACGTGGCCACCGGCGCGTACGTCTGGTTCGTCGACAGCGACGACTGGCTGCCGCCGGGCACGATCCCGGCGGTGCTGGACCGGTTGCGCCGGGACCGGCCCGACGTGCTGATGCTGGACCACCTGCGGGTGCACGAGGGCGGCCGGCGGGAGGTCGACGCGAGCAGCCACCTGCTGCGCGGGGTGCCGGGCGTGGTCCGCCTCGCCGACCGGCCACAACTGCTGAAGGTGCAGCACACCGCCTGGAACAAGGTGGTCCGCCGCGGGTTCATGGCCGAGCTGGAGCTGCGCTTCTTCCCCGGCTGGTACGAGGACATCCCGTTCAGCCACCCGCTGCTGATCGGCGCGGAGCGGATCTCCGTACTGGACCGGGTCTGCTACCTCTACCGGCAGGGCCGGCTCGGCGCGATCACCTCCACCCGCAGCCGCCGGCACTTCGACGCCTTCGACCAGTACGAGCGGCTCTTCGACTGGCTGGACCGGCACGCCCCGGACGACCGGCTGCGGGCCGAGCTGTTCACCCTGATGATCAGCCACTACCTGGTGGTGGCGGGCAACGACGGCCGGCTGCACCCGCGGCTGCGCCGGGCGTTCTTCCGCCGGGTCGCCGAGCACTACCGCCGCTACCTGCCCGACGCGGGCTACTCCCGCCCCGCCGGAGTCGCGGGGCTCAAGCACCGCCTGGTCCGGCGGAACAGCTACCTCGCGTACGCGGCGCTGCGCCGGGCCCACCGGGCGGCGGGCCGGGTGCGGGGCGGCCGGCCCGCCCCGCCGGCCCTCCCCTCGCCCGAGGCCGGCCAGGCGGGGCAGGTCGCGGAGACCGGGCGACCCGCGACCGGGACGGCGGCGGACCAGACCACCGCGATGGCGAGCCGCCGATGACCGGGCTTCCGACGACCGGGCTTCCGTCGACCGGGCATCCGGTGGCCGGGCCGCTGCGGCCGGCAGACAACGGCGACCTGCACCGGATGCTGCTCTGGCGCAACCACCCGCAGGTGCGGGCGGTGAGCCTGACCAGCCACGAGATCGGCCTGGTCGAGCACACCGCCTGGTGGGCGCGGGTCCGGGTCGACCCGGACCGGCGGGTGCTGGTGCACCTGCACGACGAGGTGCCGTCCGGCATCGTCACGTTCTCCGGGGTCACCGCCCCGGACCGGGCCCTCACCTGGGGCTTCTACCTCGACGTCGACGGCCTGGACGCCCGGGGGCAGCTGCTGCCGGCGTGGCTGTCGCTGGAGCGGGCCGCCATCGCGTACGCCTTCGACACCCTCGGGGCGGAGACGCTGGGCGGCGAGACGCTGGCCGCCAACAAGCCGGTGCTGGCCCTGCACCGGCGCTTCGGATTTCGCGAGGTCCGGCGCTACGAGCGGGACATCGACGGCACGCCGCACCAGGTGGTGTGGACGGAGAAGAGCAGAGGAAGATGACGGCGACACTCAAGATCGGCCCGCACGCGGTCGGCCCCGGCGAGCGGCCCCTCGTGGTCGCGGAGATGTCCGGCAACCACAACGGCAGCCTGGACCGGGCGCTCGCCATCGTCGACGCGGTGGCGGCCAGCGGGGCGCACGCGCTCAAGCTCCAGACGTACCGGCCGGACACCATCACCATCGACGTGGACGCCCCCGCGTTCCGTCTCTCCGACGGGCACGACCTGTGGGGCGGCGAGCGCCTCTGGCAGCTCTTCGAGCGCGCCCACACCCCGTACGAGTGGCACGCGCCGATCTTCGAGCGGGCCCGCCGGCACGGTCTGACGGTGTTCTCCTCGCCGTTCGACGCGACGGCGGTGGAGCTGCTGGAGGAGCTGGATGCGCCCGCGTACAAGATCGCGTCGTCGGAGCTGGTGGACCTGCCGCTGATCCGGCTCGTCGCGGCCACCGGCAAGCCGCTGGTCATCTCCACCGGGATGGCCACCGTCGGCGAGATCGACGCGGCCGTCCGCGCAGCCCGGGAGGGCGGCGCCGGCGGCATCGTGCTGCTCGCCTGCACGGCGTCCTACCCGGCGCCGCCGCAGGACAGCAACCTGCGCCGGCTGCCCGTGCTGGCCGACACGTTCGGCCTGCCGGTGGGCCTGTCCGACCACACGCCGGGCATCGGCGTCCCGGTCGCCTCGGTGGCGTTCGGCGCCTGCCTGATCGAGAAGCACGTGACGCTGCGCCGCGCCGACGGGGGCGTCGACTCGGACTTCTCGCTGGAGCCGGCGGAGCTGACCGCCCTCACCGTCGAGTCGGAGCGGGCGTGGGCGGCGCTGGGCGGCACCGCGATCGGGCCCACCCCGACCGAGCGGGAGGGGCTGCGGTTCCGCCGGTCCCTCTGGGTGGTCGAGGACGTCCGGGCCGGCGACCCGGTCACCGCGGCGGTCGTACGCTCGATCCGGCCGGCCGGCGGACTCCCCCCGGCCGACCTCGACCGGGTCCTCGGCCGCGCCTTCACCCGGGACGTACCGAAGGGCACGCCGCTGAGCTGGGACATCGTCTGACCGACGGACGACGCGAGGGGGCCCGGTCCGTGCGGACCGGGCCCCTCGGCTCGGCTGCCGGATCGGCCGGCGCCCGGCCCGGACGCGGCGGCCGTACCGGTGTCAGTCGGTGAGGACGACGCCCTGCTTCTCCAGGATCTGCCGGGCGCGGTCGAAGGAACTGAGGTCGATCACTTCGTCGGTGTCCAGCGTGACGCCGAACTCGTCCTCGATGGCGGCCACCAACGACATGTGCGCGAGCGAATCCCACTTCTCGATTCCGCGATATTCGAGACCGTCGACAACGGCGTCGTCGGAAAGCTCCAACGCCGCGCGGAAGACGACCCTCAGTCGCTGAAGTTCCACCGCGTTTTCCTCCGTAACTGGTCCGCACGCGTCGACGTGCGGGCCGAGTGTAGCCGAGTTCGAAGGCCCCTCAACCTGGCCCTGAACTGGCGAAAAGTGTTTGCCTGCAAGGTGTTCCGCATTCACTCCAGGCGCGGCGACCGTTCACCGAGGGGCGTCGAGGTGTTAACCCGCCGGGTCTAGCGTCTCGATCCGGTCGACCGGGCAAGGTCGCCGCGGAAACAACCACGACCATGGGAGCACCAATTGAGCGAGTTGAATGGGTCTTCCATTCTGATCACCGGCGGAACCGGTTCCTTCGGGAAGACGTTCCTCCGGCACGTCCTCACCGAGGCCGACCCGGCCCGGGTGGTGGTGTTCTCCCGCGACGAACTCAAGCAGTACGAGCTGCGCCAGCAGCTCGGCGACGACCCGCGGCTGCGCTGGTTCATCGGTGACGTCCGGGACCGGCACCGGCTGACCCGCGCGATGCACGGGGTGGACCACGTGGTGCACGCCGCCGCGCTCAAGCAGGTGGACACCGCCGAGTACAACCCGTCGGAGTTCATCGCCACCAACATCACCGGCTCCCAGCACGTCGTGGACGCGGCGATCGAGGCGGGCGTGAAGAAGGTCATCGCCCTCTCCACCGACAAGGCGTCCAGCCCGATCAACCTGTACGGCGCGACGAAGCTGGTCGGCGACAAGCTGTTCGTCTCGGCCAACCACTACGCCGCGCAGCATCCGACCCGGTTCGCGGTCGTCCGCTACGGCAACGTGGTCGGCAGCCGGGGCTCGGTCGTCCCGCTGTTCCGCCGGCTGGCCGCCGAGGGCAAGAGCCTGCCGGTCACCGACAAGCGGATGACCCGGTTCTGGATCACCCTCGACCAGGCGGTCCAGTTCGTCATGGACTCGTTCGACCAGATGCAGGGCGGCGAGCTGTTCGTCCCGCGGATTCCCAGCATGCGCATCCTCGACCTGGTCGAGGCGGTCGCCCCGGAGGCCACCACGCACGAGGTCGGCATCCGCCCCGGCGAGAAGCTGCACGAGGAGATGATCGCGCCGGACGACAGCCGCCGGACCCTGCGCGCGAAGGACCGGTACATCGTGCAGCCGACCATCGCCACCTGGGGCTACCAGCCGCCGGTCGGCTGCGAGCCGGTGCCGGACGGGTTCGCGTACCAGTCGGACAGCAACGACGAGTGGCTCAGCGTGGAGCACCTGCGCGACATGCTCGGCATCGCCGCATGACGGGGCTGCTCCCGTACGGCCGGCAGTCGGTGACCGAGGACGACGTCGCGGCCGTGGTCGCCGCCCTGCGCAGCGACTGGCTCACCACCGGCCCGCAGGTCGACGGGTTCGAGGCCGACCTGGCGGCGTGGACCGGCGGCGCCGGCTGCGCGGCGGTCTCCAACGGCACCGCGGCGCTGCACGTGGCGTACGCGGCGGCCGGGGTCGGCCCCGGCGACGAGGTGGTCGTGCCGCCCATGACGTTCGTGGCGACCGCCAGCAGCGCGGTCGCCCTCGGCGCGAAGATCGTCTTCGCCGACGTCGAGGACGAGACGTTCACCCTCGACCCGGCGGCGGTCGCCGCGGCGACGACCAGCCGGACCCGGGTGGTGTCCGCCGTCGACTACGCCGGCCACCCGGCCGACTACGACGCGCTGCGCGCCGCGACGGCCGGCACGGACGCGCTGCTGCTCGCCGACGCCGCGCACTCGATCGGCGCCACCTACCGGGGGCGGCCGGTCGGCTCGCTGGCGGACCTGACCACGTTCTCGTTCTTCCCGACGAAGAACCTCACCACCGCCGAGGGCGGCGCGGTCGCCGCCACCGACCCGCACCTGCTGAAGCGGGCGCGCCGGTTCCGCAACATCGGCCTGGTCCGGGAGCGCGACGAACAGCGCTGGCCGGACGAGGGCGGCTGGCACCAGGAGGTGCACGAGTTCGGGCTGAACTACCGGCTCCCCGACGTGCTCTGCGCGCTGGGCCGCAGCCAGCTACGCCGGCTCGGCGACTTCCTGGCCCGCCGGGCCCGCCTGGTCGCCCGCTACGACGAGGCGCTGGCCGACCTGCCCGGCGTGCTGACCCCGGGCCGGCGGTCCTGGGCCGCCCCGGCGTGGCACCTCTACCCGATCCGGGTGCTCGACGGGCGCCGCCGCGAGGTGTACGACCGGATGCGCGCCGCCGGCATCGGGGTGCAGGTCAACTACATCCCCGTGCACTGGCACCCGGCCTTCGCCGACCTGGGCTACCGGCGCGGATCCTGCCCGGTGGCCGAGTCGTTCTACGAGCAGCAGCTGTCCCTGCCGCTGTTCCCGGACCTCACCGAGGCCGACCAGGACCGCGTCATCGACGCCCTCGGCACGGCGCTGCGCGCCGCCACGGCGCGTTCCGCCGCCTGAGGGGACCCGATGCACCACGCGAACCACTTCTACGGCCACGCCCACGTGCTGGCCCGCTACGCCGGGCTGGGCGACGGCCATCCGCCCCGGATCAACGGGTACGTCCAGCACGGCTGGAACATCGGCGACGGCCTCGCCCCCGGCCACCCGTACGCCGAGCGGACCCCGAGCCTGCTGTGGTCGGAGCAGACCCGGCGGCGGGCCTGGTCGGTGGGGCGGCGCAACGTGACCGTCATCGGGGCGCCCTTCGCGTACCTGCTGGCCATGCGGCCGGAGGACCCGCCGGAGTCGGAGCGGGAGGGCACCATCTGGTACCCGTTCCACGGTTGGGAGGGTCAGCACGTGCGGGGCGACCACCGGGAGCTGATCGCCCGCATCCGGGACACCGAGCCCGGCCCGGTCACCGTCTGCCTCTACTGGCACGAGTACGGCATGCGCCGGGTGCGCCGGCTCTACGAGAACGCCGGCTTCCGGGTGATCTGCCACGGCTACCGCGGCCACTGGTGGAAGGACACCGATCCGCTCTTCCTCGACAAGCAGCTCACCGAGCTGCGCCGGCACCGGCGGGTGGCGTCGAACCGGCTGACCAGCGCCATCTTCTACGGCATCGCCGCCGGCTGCGAGCCGGCCGTGTACGGCGACCCGATGGTGCTCGCGGACGAGGACCCCACCTTCGGCGGGACCGCCCGGATCCGCCGCCAGTGGCCGGAGCTGCACGGCGAACAGGTGGACCTGCCCACCGCCGTCTCGATCGCCCGCGCCGAGCTGGGCACCGACCACCGCTGCACGCCGGCCGAGCTGCGCGAGCTGCTCGGGTGGGCGAACCTCCAGGAGGAGAAGAGTGACGACTGAGACGGCGCCGCGGATCGCGCTGCCGGGCGGGGAGATGCTGGCCTGGTCCGACCTGCCGGCGGAGCGCCTGGCCGAGGGCGGGCCGCTGGCGGCGCTGGCCGCCCGCGTGGTGCCGGCCGGCGCGCGGGTGCTGCTGGCCGGGCCGCACGACCCCGCGCTGCTCGACCGGCTGGCACACGCCGAGGTGACCTGCCTGCTGCGCAGCCACCCCGACGGGGTCGCCCTCGCCGAGCGCGCCGCGCAGGTCGTGGTGGCCGGCCCGGCCGGGCTGCCGGCGGGCGAGCGGTTCGACGTGGTGATCGCCGGCGCCGGCCTGGACGCGGTCGAGTCGGTGGAGGGGACGCGGCTCGGCTGGGCCGGCGTGCTCGACCGGCTGACGGCGGCGCTGCGTCCCGGCGGCGTGCTGCTGCTGCGCCTGGACAACCCGCTCGGCCTGCACCGGCTCGTCGCCACCCCTCCCTGGTACGCCGGGCGTGACGACTCCGCCTGGGCGATCGGCGGGGTGCTCGACGCGGACCGCCCGGCCAACCTGGAGCAGTTGCGCGGGCGGCTGGGCGCCCGGGGACTGCGCGCGGACGCCTGCTTCGCCGCGTACCCGCACCCGGCGGCGCCGACCGCGCTGGTCGACACGGGCGCATTGGCTCGACGGACCACGTCCGGGTTCCTCGACGCGGCGCTGCACGGCGCGTGCTCCCGCGCCGGCGCCCGGGACACGGTGCTCCAGGACCCGGCCCGGCTCGCGGTCGACGCGCTGCACGCCGGCCGGGCGGGCGAGCTGGCGCCGGCCTGGCTGGTGCTCGCCCGCAAGTCCGACGACCCGGCCGGCGCGGACCTGGCTGTTGCGGACCCGGCTGTTGCGGACCCGGCCGGCGCGGACCCCGCCGCCGCAGGCCCGGCCCGCGTGGACCCGGCCGTCCGGGGGCGCGTCGACCTGCCCGTGGCGCTGGTGCAGACCGGGCCGCCCGGGGCCGGCGTGGTCGAGGTGGTCGACGCCCCGGACGGCTGGCGGTGGCGGGCCGCCAGGGCGGAGACCCGGGGCGGGCCGGCGGCGCCGTTCGCCAGCCGGCTGGCCGCGTACCGGGACCCGGGGGCGCTCACCGGGTCGGTGCCGGACGGGCGCCTGCTGCGCACCCTGCTGCTGGACGGCTGCCTGCGGCGGGACACGGACGCGCTGCGCCGGCTCCTGCGCGGGTACGCGCGTTGGCTCGCCGGGCAGGTCGACGCCGACGGCCGGCTCGCCGGCCCGTTCGGGCTGGCCAGCGTGGACAACGTCGTCGTGGCCGGGGACGCCTACGCGGTGCTCGACCCGAGCTGGCGGGCCGCCGAACCGCTCGCCGTGGACGTGGTGCTCGCCCGGAGCCTGTGGCGCTTCGCCGCCGAGCTGCTCACCGGCGGATACGCCCACCCGTGGACGTCCACGCTGGACGTGGCGGGCCTGACCGTGGTGCTCGGCGGCGTCGCCGGCCACGACCTGGACCGGCCGACCGTCGCCGCGGCCGTGGAGGCCGAGGCGGCGATCGCCGCCGCCCTGCACGGGCTGGACGCCGACGGGCGCGTCGCCCTCGCCACCGAACTGCGGGCCGTCGAGCCGACCGACCCGCCGATCGGCAGTCGCAGCTACCAGCAGTTGCGGGAGGCGTGGCTGCGCCAGCGCGAGGAGCTGACCCGGCTGGCCGCGCTGCTCAAGTGGACCGAGGAACTGCTCACCTCGCGGGAGCGGGCGCTGCGCCGCGCCGACGCGACGATCCACCTGCTCAGCGGCTCGCTCAGCTATCGGGTGGGCCGGCTGGCCATCGCCCCGGCGCGGATCGCGAAGCGGGGTGCCCGGGCGGCCAAGCGCCGGGCCCGGCAGGCCCTCGCCCCGAAGCCCGAGGAGAACCAGTGACCGACACACCGACCGCCGGCATCCCGGCGGCGCCCGGCCCGACCGGCACCGCCTCCCGGTCGACGGCGGGCAAGACCGGCACCGGCCCACGGATCGTGGGCGTCGTGCAGGCCCGGATGGGCTCGTCCCGGCTGCCCGGCAAGGTGCTCCGGCCGCTCGCCGGGCGCAGCGTCCTCGGCCGGGTGGTGCGGGCCGCGCGGGAGAGCGCCGTCCTCGCCGACCTGGTCGTCGCCACCAGCACCGAGCCCGCCGACGACGCGGTGGTGGCCGAGTGCGACCGGCTGGGCGTGGCGTGGCACCGGGGCCCCGTCGACGACGTGCTCACCCGCTTCGTCGGCGCGCTGGACGCCCACCCCGGCGACGCGGTGATGCGCTTCACCGCCGACTGCCCGCTGCTCGACCCCGAGATCATTGCGCTGGTCGCGGCGGTCTGGCGCGCGGTGCCCGGGCTCGACTACGCCAGCACGTCCATCGCCCGCACCCTCCCCCGGGGCCTGGACGTCGAGATCGTCCGGGCGGACACGCTGCGGACGCTGGACCGGCTCGCCACCGACCACCACCGGGTGCACGTGACCTCGTACGCGTACTCCCGTCCGGAGCTGTTCCGGGTGCTCGGGGTGACGCTCACCCCGGACCGGTCGGACCTGCGGCTCACGCTCGACACCGAGGCCGACTGGACCCTGGTGCGGGCGGTGACCGACCATTTCGGGGACGTCAGCGTGCCGCTGGCCAAGCTCGCCGACTGGCTCGACGGGCAACCGGCGCTGCGCGCCGTCAACGCCGGCGTACGACAGAAGCGGCTGGAGGAGTCCTGAGCACCGTACGCGTCGGACTGCGCTGCGACGCCGGGCCGCGGCGCGGCGTCGGGCACCTGGTCCGCTGTCTCGCCCTCGGCGAGGAGTTCCTCGCCCGGGGAGCCTCGGTCGAGATGTTCGGCACCGTCGAGCGGGTCGGCTGGGCGGGCGCGCAACTGGCCGCCCGTGGCATCCCGCTGCACCCCGGCCCGGAGACCCCGCAGGAGTTGGTGGCGACCGCGCGCCGGCACGCGCTGGACGTGCTGGTGCTCGACTCCTACGAGCTGGACCCGGCCGGGGCGGGCGCGCTGCGCGCGGCGGGCGTGCTGACCCTGGCCGTCGTCGACGGCGACACCCGGGGGCAGGACGCCGACCTCTACCTGGACCAGAACTTCGGCGCGGCGACCGTCGCGCCGGCCGGCCGGCTGCTCGCCGGCACCGCGTACGCCCTGCTGCGGGACTCGGTGGTGGCCGCCCGGCCGGCGGCGCCCCGGCCCGCGACGGCGGTGGGCCGGCCCCGGGTGCTGGCGTTCTTCGGCGGCACCGACGCGGTCGGGGCGGCCCCGGTGCTGACCCGGGTGCTGCTGGCCACCGGGCACCCGATGGACCTCACCGTCGTGGTCGGCCGCCCCGAGGTGGAGGCGGAACTGGCGGCGGTGCCGCCGGGGCGGGGGCAGTCGCTGCGCCCGGTGCCGCCCACCGACGAGCTGCCCGCGCTGATCGGCGCGGCGGACCTGGTGGTGAGCGCGGCCGGCACGTCGACCTGGGAGCTGTGCTGCCTCGGCGCGCCGTCCGCGCTGGTCTGCGTGGTGGACAACCAGCGGGAGTCGTACCAGCGGGTGGTCGCGCACGGTCTCGTCGCCGGCCTCGGCGAGCTGCCGGAGCTGGCCGCCGCCGGGGTGCCGGGGCGGGCGGCGCGGGCCGCCGCCGCCCGGACCCTCACCGGGCTGCTCGCCTCCCCGGAACGCCGCGCCGCACTTTCCGCCCGCGCCTGGTCCACCGTGGACGGCCTGGGCCGGGGCCGGGTGGCCGACGCGGTGCTCGCCGCCCTCGCCGCCACGCCGGCCTGATCCCGGAGGGGAGCCGTCGGCGCCGCTGGTGTCAGACGAGGCGTTGGATGCGCACCTTCGGCCTTTCGTTCCTCAGGTGGCCCCGCTTGTGCTGGCGGACCTGCTCGTCCCAGACCTCCTGGTCGTAGTCCGGGTCGGGCGGGATCCACTTGTGGGAGCCGTCGCTGTAGTGGAACTTCTCGTCGCCGGCCCGCAGGATGCTCACCGGGTCCAGCCGAGGAAGCGTCGGTGCAGGGTGCCGGCCGGAGCCCAGGTCAGATCCTCGGCGGCGCGGACGAACTGCGCCCCCATGTACAGCGCCAGCGACATCGGGACGTCCGCGAACTCCGCCCGCAACTCCTGGCGACGGGTCCGGCAGGGCCAGGGCGCGCCGCACCCGCCGCAGCTCCAGATCGGCAACACCGGGCCGTGGGTGGTCACGCTTCAACCTCCAGGAAGCGGGCCATGATCGCCCGGGCCTGCCGGCTGGTCGCCCAGTCCATCTGCCAGCACGGGTACGGCACCAGCCGCGACCACCACGCCCGGCACCCGATGCACATTCCGTCGAGTCCGTGGACATGAGCCGCGAGGATCGCCAGTTCCTGGTCGTTCACCTGGCTGTCCCTGCCGGCCAGTCGCCACGGTTGTCCCGCAGCCGCTCCGCCTGGTCGAGCAACCGCCGCTGCGCGGCTGCCTGTTCGGCGGCCTCGTGGCGCTGGCCGACGCCCGACGGCGGGTGCGAGTCAGGCCGTCGCAGTAGCCACCGCACGATGCCACACAGCTCGGACCACATCGCCACCGGTTCCGCCTTTCCTCTGTCGGGGAGGGGAGGGTGGCGAACGGCAGCGCAGACGTCAGGCATCGCACCAGGGTTGACACCGCCGCCACCCATCGGACACGACCGGCAAAGCAGGCGCTTCCTGCCGCCGCGTCCTGATCGGGACGTTATGGACGGCACGGTGCGTGATGGAACACCTACGCACCACTAATGGCTGAAGACCCCCATGCGCTCGCACAGGCCCCGCAGCTCGGTGGAGACGAGCCCTCGACGCAGCAGCCCACGCGCGATCTCCCGCGCAGCCGTCGACGACCGGGCGTGCTGCGGACCGACCCGTTCGGCGGCGAGCAGCATCCGCACCGCGTCTCGCTCCCGGCCGGCCGCCACCACCGCGCGGGACATGTCCAGCCAGAAGTACACCTGACGCACCGCCGGCAACTCGGCTGCGACCACTCCGGCGGCTGTCCGCAACGCCCCCTGCGGGCGCCCCGTGTCGAGCTGGTAGGCCATCCGCCACAACGCCACGTTGCGCGGCCCCCACGCCAGGTCCCAGCTCGTCGTCTCGCCGGTGTGCGCGGCGATCCGGGCCGCCTCGGCGAGGTGATCCTCGGCCGCAGTCTGGTCCTTCATGCCAGCGAGGTGATGCGCGCGGGCCAGGTGCAGGAACCCGAGCACGTCCAACGCCGTGGCCGCGCCACTGCCGTCCAGGTCCGCCCCGGCCCGGTCGCAGTACGCCCGGGCCGGACCGTACGCGCCGGTGTATGCCGAAACCCGGGCGCGGTTCGCCGCCGCCACCCCCACCGCAACCGGGTCGTCGAGCAGGTGCGCCGCCTCGGCACACCGTTCGGCGGCCAACCAGGCGTGGGCCGCGTAGCCGATGTTCAGCAACGAACCCATCGCCACCCCGTACACCGGCACCATCAACCGGTACGCCGCCCGCTGATCGGTCACCCCGTGCAGGGCGGGCAGCAGATCCACCAGCCGACGCAGGGCTCCGGCGTATTCACATCGGCCGTACAGATCGCGCACCAACGCCGACTCCCGGGCCACCTGCTCCACAGTGGCGGCCCCGACGACCGGCGGCGCGGCAAACGGGTGGGCCATCATCATCCGCCACACCCGTTCGGCGTCGATACGCGCACCATCAAGCTGCCGGTCAGCAGGCGTGTACGACTGCCCTGTCAGGTCGAACACCGAGCACTCCAGGGCGGCAGCCAGGTCGACCACCATGTACCGATCCGTACGCTGGACACCGCGCTCGATACGCGACCACGTCGTATGCGAGATGCCCGCGCGGCTCGCGGCGTACCGGATGCTCCAGCCACGCAACTCGCGACGGGCCCGGATGCGGTCGCCCACGGACGGATCAGCGGGTATGGCTCGGCGAGGCACAGCCATCTCCTCGGACAGCGGTCAGTGCGGCGGGCAGCCGAGCACGACAACCGGCAACCGCGCCGCCACCGACGGTACCCCTGACCGATGGCGCTTCACAGACCGCCACCAGCCCCGCTGGCAGGCTGGATCGAGAAGAGCAGTCTCCCGGAACGCGAAACACCCCCGTCAACGCGGCCCTCGGCCAACGCCGCTGACTACAGCTCGCGCCGGGCCTTTCGCGCGACCAGCTCCAACACCGCGATCACCGTGCCGGCGCCCACGATCTCACCCCGCGACACCAGATCCCGCGCCTCCTCCAACGGAATCCACGCCACCCGCTCGGCCTCGTTGACATCCACGGGAGCGCCGATGTGCTCCGCGCCTCGGGCAAGGAACAGCAGGTTCTCCGCGTCCGCGGTCGCCACCCACGGCTGGAACGACAGCAACGGTTCCACGGCAGCCGGACGCCAACCGGTTTCCTCCTCGACCTCCCGGACCGCGCACTCCGCCGGCTGCTCCTCGTCATCGACGTAGCCACCGGGCAGCTCCCACACCCACCGGTCGAACACGAACCGATGCCGCCGCATCAGCAACAGGCGCTCCTGCTCATCGAGGACGGCGACCATCGCCGACCGGGGCGCCCGAATCACGTACTGCTCGAACCTGACACCGTCCGGCAGTTCCACGTCAGCGATGCTCAACCGCGCCCGCCGGCTGTCGTCCACGACCCGCTCGCCATGAATCGTCCACCTGGTCAACTCGGTAACCTGCTCCTCCGCCACCCGACCAGTATCCGGTTCTGTGCGGGTTGTCCGGCGTCGTCCGTCCGGGCCCCGGCCTCGGGGCATTGACCGCACCCGTCCGACGTGGGTCTCCTCTTCTGGGCCAAATGCTGTCAGCCCTGCTGTCGTCGCCTCGGGGAATCAGTCGGATTCGGCAAGCCCTGCGACCAGGCGAGCAGCCGGCGGACCACAGCCAGGCTCAGCCCCTCGGCAGGGTCGATATCGACAAGGAGGGTGGGTGCCGCACGGGCTTCGGCCCATGCCCGCGCCTCCGTCGTCAGCGCGTCATCGATCCAGGCCACCGGACGTGAGCCGACGTACGCGGCCACGGCGGGCACCTTCTCGCGCGGTTCGAACGGGCCCGACGGAAGGCTGATGACCGGCAGTTGCGGAAGACGCAGTACCGGCGCGAGGAGCCGGTTCGCTTCCGCGCCCCACCCGGTGGCCCACACCATCTCGAACCGTTCGCCCAGGTCTCGGAGCCAATCCGCGTGAGCTGGGCACAGCCGTACCGGAGCCTCCCCCGGAAAGAACTGGAACTCCTGGTAGCTGACCGGGCACTGGTCCCCCGCGAACGGATTCAGGACACCGTCCACGTCCAGCAGTAGCAACGGGAGGTCGCGCGCCACGGTCCTCAGGATACGGAGTCGCGCGTGCCGGCCAGCCTCAAGCGGTGCGGAAAGGCGACGCCGTCAGTGCAGCAGTTCGAGGGTGATGCGGGAGCGCAGCTCCGGGCGCTCGGCGAGGAGCCGCTCGACGACCGCCGCGGCCTCCGGCCCGGTGGCGAGGAAGCGGATCGGCCGCCGTTCCTGCTCGACCAGGGCCGCCGAGCGGGCCGGCTCCGACAGCGGCAGGTTGTAGAACGCGGGCGCGGAGTCGCCGTGGGTGCCCTGGAGGGTGGCCAGGAAGAGCGTCTCCAGGTAGCCCTCCCGCCGGTGCTCGCTGACGACGACCGTGACCTCGCCCGCGCGTACCGGCGCGTGGGCCAGCGCGCGGACGGTCACGTCGGCCTGCCTCGGCCGGTCCAGCAGGCCCGACCACCAGGCCGCCGCCCAGGTGGTGGTCCGGGCGCCGAACGGCTGGGCGAAGATCCCGCCACCGCGCGCCACACCGGCCACTCCGACCGTCGCCGCCACCAGCGACAGCGCCACGAGCACCCGGGCGACCGCGCCGGACCGGCCCGGCTGCCGCCGCGCGCGCCACGGGACCGGCCGCAGCAGGAACACCGCGCCCACCCCGACGAACAGCACCACCAGCAGCAGGTGCAGGGTCTTGCCGTAGTAGTAACGCGGGTCGGTGCCCTGCAGGGCGAACCAGAGGTGGAAGCCGGCCGCGAAGGCCAGCGCCGCGGCCAGGGCGCCCGCGTACCGGCGCCACACCGGCAGCCGCAGGCCGCCGGCGAGCAGCCCCGCGGCGACCACGCCGGTCAGCGCCAGGTAGGCGTCGTAGCGCGGGAAGACGCCGCCGCCGGTGGCGGCGTTGTCGACCTGGTCGGTGAAGAGCAGGCCCGCCACGCTCGGCAGCGGCGTGAGCACGGCCGTGGCCAGGGCCACCACGCCGGCCAGCCAGGGCCGCCGGCGCACCGCCCGCCGGTGCCGGACCAGCCAGGCCAGCACCAGCGCCCCGACCATCGGCAGGAACATCAGGTACGCGAACCCGACCCCGACGCAGAGCGCCCCGAGCAGGCAGAGCTGGGTGCCGGTGCGGGCCACCGGGCGGCACACCAGCGCGACCAGGATCGCGGTCAGCGCCAGGCCGAGGCTCTCCCCCGGGTAGCCGTACACCACGAAGCGGGCCAGCTCCGAGTCCAGGGCGAGCGCGGTGACCGCGCCGGCCAGGGCGGCGGCGCGCAGCGGGTCGAGCAGTCGGCCGGCGATCCGCGCGGCGGCCCAGAGCACCGCGAGCACCAGCAGGGCGTACGCGGCCAGCGACCAGCCGAGGTAGTGGTCCAGGGTGCTCGTCGCCGAGCCGGGCGCGGTCGAGGAGCGCAGGAAGCCGTCCAGCAGCGCGGCCGTCACGTGGAAGCCCTGCGGGTACCAGACCATCGCCTCGGGTGCGATCCGGGCCGCGCCGTCCGGGTCGCTGAACAGGTAGCCGCCGACCGCCCGGATGCCCTCCACCGCGGCCAGGTGCCGGCTGTTGTCCTCGCCCGTCATCGCGTACGCGAGCCGGCCGGCCAGTCCGTCGGCGCGCAGGTAGGGCCAGGCCAGGGCCAGGGTCGCCAACGCCGCCGCGACGACCGGCGCCGCGTCGGCCGCCACCGGGCGGGGCAGGCGCGGCCGGACCCCGGTGACCAGGGCGAGGCCGAGCAGCACGGTCAGCGCCGTGCCGGCCACCGGGACCGGGTGCAGGCCCCACGGCCAGACCGAGAAGAGCAGGGCGGCGGCGCAGAGCGCCCCGAGCAGCAGCGCCGTCGCCAGCACCAGCCGGTCCAGCAGGGTGCGCCCGACCCGCAGCAGCGCGGCCGTCAGCACGAGCACGAGCGGCGGGAGCACGGCGGCCACGCCCAGCGCGTACGCCAGCACCGGGACGACCCAGGCGGCGGCGAGCCAACCGGCGGCGACCGCGGCCCGGCGGGCCGGGCCGACCGGGGTCGCCTGCGGCGGGGCCGCCGGGCGGGGCGCCACCGGCACGCGGGTGGAACTGCTCTGCACTGGTCGTCTCCTCGGCGCGCGGCCCGCCCGGGCCCGGACGGAGCCGCCTCACGGTAGGGGCGGCCCGCCGACGCCGGGCGACGCCGACGTGTGCGCCAGGTGACGGGCGGGCAACGAGATCCCCTGCGTCGTACACCTGTGCCAATCGGGGCGGTAGGCTGGGCGGATGACCGGGGCCGCCTACCAGCCGTCGATGCTGGACCTGACCGACGCGGGGCCGTCGCTGGGTCCGCTGGCCGGCCGGCTGCGCCGGCACCCGCTCACCCGGGGCGCGTGGGTCGACCACCTCCCCGGCTGGGTCGCCGGCTCCGACCAGGTCTTCGACACGCTGCTGCGGGACGTGCCGTGGCGGGCCGAGCGCCGCACGATGTACGACGCCGAGGTCGACGTACCGCGGCTGCTGTGCTGGTATTCCGGCCACCGGCCGTTGCCGCACCCGCTGCTCACGCAGGCGCGCGCCGCGCTCACCCGGCACTACGCCCCCGAGCTCGGCGAGCCCTTCGTCACCGCCGGCATGTGCCTCTACCGCTCCGGCCGGGACAGCGTCGCCTGGCACGGCGACACCCAGGGCCGCTCCGCGCACACCGACACGATGGTCGCCATCGTCTCGTTCGGCTCGCCACGCGCGCTGCTGCTGCGTCCCCGGGGCGGCGGCGACAGCCTGCGCTTCCCGCTCGGGCACGGCGACCTCGTGGTGATGGGCGGCTCCTGCCAGCGCACCTGGGAGCACGCGGTGCCGAAGACCGCCCGCCCCGTCGGGCCCCGGGTCAGCGTCCAGTTCCGACCCGCCGGCGTCGCCTGAGCCGCCCTCGGGTCCGGGTCGATGCACCCACCGCCACCGATCACCGTGTTAGCGTGACCACTCAATCACTCTCCGCTGCCTCCTGGAGCTTCTTCCGTGCTCGTTGGACGCCCGGCCGCACGGCGGGCCGGCGCTCGCTCCCTCCCCGCCCTGTTGCGTCGCCACGTCGGGTTCTTCGTCGTGCTCGCCGCCGGGCTCGCGCTGCGAATCACGATGATGGCGGCGTACCCGCCCGCGCTGTGGTTCCAGGGCGACTCCGGCACGTACCTCCGGCTCTCCGCACAGTGGCCGGACATGCCGGCCCGGTGGACGTACCCGTGGCTGCTCAGGGGCTTCGAGTGGACCGGCACCGTCGCCTCCGTGGTGGCCCTGCAGCACCTCGCCGGGCTCGCCCTTGGCGTCGCGGCCTACCTGCTGCTGCGCCGCCTGGGCGTCGGCCCCTGGCCGGCCACGCTCGCCGCGACGCCGATCCTGCTCGACGCCACCCAGCTCACGCTGGAGCAGTACCTGCTCACCGAGACGCTGTTCACCACCGCGCTGGCCCTCGCCGCGCTGCTGCTGGTCCGCCGGGAACGGCCCGGGACGCTCGCCGCGCTGGGCGCGGGCGTCGCCGTCGCGCTGGGCATGGCGACCCGACCCACCGGCGTGGTCGCCCTCGGCGCCCTGCTGCTGTTCCTCCTCGTGTCGTGGCGCGGCTGGCGGGCACCCGCCGCGTACCTGCTCGGCGTCGTCGTGTTCTTCGGCGCCGCCTTCGCCGGCATCGGCACCGTCAAGGGCGCGCTCGGGATGGAGGGCGGGAAGTTCCTCTACGGACGGACCGCGCAGATCGCCGACTGTGACCGGCTGGAACTGCGGCCGGGGCTGCGCAAGCTCTGCCCGACGCAGCCGCTGGACCAGCGCCCCGCCCGGCCCGACTGGTTCATCTGGAACCGGGACAGCCCCATCCGCGACGCCGAACGCCCCGAGGACCTCGACGAGTTCGCCCGGGAGGTGCTCCGCCAGCAGCCCGGCGACTACCTGGCCGCCGTGGCGTCGGACACCGCGCGCTACTTCTGGCCGAGCCCCCTCGCGCCGACCGAGTCGTGCCTGGCCGGCCTGTGGCGACCGCAGCCGGCGCCGACCGACTGGGCGGCCGACTACGACTGCGTGCCGCGCACCGCCAGCCCCGGCTACGAGTGGAAACCGGCGCCGTCGCGGGACGTCGAGCCGAACGCGGCCAGCCGCTTCCTGCACGGCTACGGCCGGTACGGGGTCACCCCGCCGCCGGTCCTGGCCGCCATGGTGCTGATCGCGCTGGTCGGTGCGGTGTGGCCGCGCCGGGGCCGGCTGCGGCTGAGCCTGATCGCCCTGCTGTACGCCGGCATCGGCCTCGGGATCATGGTCTTCTCGGTGGCCACGTCGATGTTTGACCACCGCTACGGCCTGCCGGCCCTGGCGTTTCTCCCGATCGCCGCCGCTCTCGGCTGGCAGCGGCTGCGGTCGACACCTCATCCGACGGGCCGGCCCGCGCCGGCCGACAGCGAGCCGAACCGGCCCACCCCGACCGACAACGAGCCGGACCACCCCGCGCCCACCACGGCAGAGAGCGACGGGAAGCATGACAAAGGAACGGGAGATCGAGGTCACGGTGCTGCTGCCGTGCCTCAACGAGGCTGAGACGCTGGAGGTCTGCGTCCGCAAGGCGCTGCGCTCGCTGCGGGAGTGCGGGGTCGTCGGGGAGGTGCTGGTCTCCGACAACGGGTCCACCGACGGGTCGCGGGAGATCGCCGAGCGGGCCGGCGCCCGGGTGGTGCCCGCCCCGATCCGCGGCTACGGCGGCGCCCTGCTCAACGGCATCGACCAGGCGCGCGGCCGGTACGTCATCATGGCCGACGCCGACGACTCGTACGCGCTGGCCGACCTCGGCCCGTTCGTCGAGGCGCTGCGCGCCGGGCACGACGTGGTGATGGGCAACCGGTTCCGGGGCGGCATCGCACCGGGCGCCATGCCGCCCCTGCACCGCTACCTGGGCAACCCGGTCCTGAGCTGGCTCGGCCGGCGGCTGTTCGGGCTGCGCGGGGTTCGGGACTTCCACTGTGGCATGCGCGGCTTCAACGCCGAGCGGATCCGCGCGCTCGGGCTGTGCATGCCGGGCATGGAGTTCGCCTCCGAACTGGTGGTGCGTGCCGCGCTGGCCGGGTACGACATCGTCGAGGTGCCGACCACCCTGTCGCCGGACGGCCGGTCCCGCCCGCCGCACCTGCGGACCTGGCGGGACGGCTGGCGGCACCTGCGGTTCCTGCTGGTGTTCGCGCCGCGCAAGACCCTCGTCAGGCCGGGCGCCGCGCTGACCGCGCTCGGGCTGGCCGGCGTGGGGGCGCTCACCCCGGGCCCGCTGACCCTCGGCCCGGTCCGGCTCGACGTCAGCACATTGGTGTACGCCTGCCTGATGGTGCTCGTCGGGGTGCAGCTCGTGCTCTTCGGTGGCCTCGCGGAGATCTACGGCCGGCAGGAGGCGCTCGTCCCGCGGCGCGCGTCGGACCGCTGGATCCGTCTGCTGCGGCTGGAGACCAGCGTCACCGTCGGCCTGCTGCTGCTCGTCGCCGGCGTCGCCGGCACCGTCGGGGCGGTCGCCTACTGGGGGCTGGACGGGTTCGGCGACCTGAACCCGCACGACACGCTGCGGGTGGTGCTCCCCTCGGCCACCGCGATCGCGCTCGGCGTGGTCGTGCTCTTCTCCGGCCTGGTGGGCAGCCTGCTCACGCTCCGCCCCACGCATCCGGCACCGGCGATCGTCCGCCAGTCCGGCCCCGACCACGACCGGGTCCTCACCGGCAGATAACCCGCCGCGCCCACCCCGCCCGCCGGCTCCGGTCGGCCTCCGGGCGCTCCGCGCCACCCCGGCCTCGGCCCGTCTCTGGTCCGGTCCGCCGATCTCCCGCTCTCCGCCCCGACGAAAGCGGCATCGTGTGCATGACAGGGCTCAGGTGCGGGACCGATCGTGCCTGGTGGCCGGGGTGGCGGGCGGGGCGAGGCGGCGCTCTGCTAGAAACGACTCCTGGGTTTCGTCAGCGCCCCCGTCACCTCTTGACGACGCGAAGGGCGACGCATGACCAAGTCCTCCACCGAGCCGCGCTCCCGATGGTCCGCCTGGGCGGTCCACGGCGACGGCCGGTCCATCCGCCCCGGCGACGTGGTCCACCCCGACGAACGGCTGTCCTGGCCGCGCACGCTCGGCGTCGGCGTGCAGCACGTCGTGGCCATGTTCGGCGCCACCTTCACGGTGCCGCTGATCACCGGTTTCCCGCCGGCGACCACCCTCTTCTTCTCCGGGCTCGGCACGCTGCTGTTCCTGCTGATCACCGGCAACCGGCTGCCCTCGTACCTCGGCTCGTCGTTCGCCTTCATCGCGCCGGTGCTGGCCGCGAAGGCCGGCGGGGACATCGGCCCGGCGCTGGGCGGCATCGTCGTGGCCGGCGTCGCGCTGGCCGTCGTCGGGCTGGTCGTTCAGCTCGCCGGGTCGCGCTGGATCGACGCGCTGATGCCGCCGGTCGTCACCGGGGCGATCGTCGCGCTGATCGGCCTGAACCTGGCCCCGGTCGCGTGGGACGGCGGCGGCAGCGGCACCGGGGTGAAGGCGCAGCCGCTGATCGCGGTGGTGACCCTGGCCGCGATCCTGCTCGCCACGGTCGCCTTCCGGGGCTTCCTGGCCAGGCTGTCCATCCTGCTGGGTGTGCTGGTCGGCTGGCTGCTCGCCGCCGCGCTCGGCGACCTGGACCCGAAGGCGGTCGACGGGCTGCGGGACGCCGCCTGGGTCGGCCTGCCGGAGTTCCACGCGCCGAGCTTCGGCCTGCGCGCGGTGGTGCTGGTGATCCCGGTGATCCTGGTGCTGATCGCCGAGAACGCCGGGCACGTCAAGGCGGTCGCCGCGATGACCGGCCGCAACCTGGACCGGGACATGGGCCGGGCGTTCCTGGGCGACGGGCTGGCCACCGTGCTCGCCGGCTCCGGCGGCGGCTCCGGCACCACCACGTACGCGGAGAACATCGGCGTGATGGCCGCGACCCGGGTCTACTCCACCGCCGCGTACTGGGTGGCCGGCGTGGCGGCGGTGTTGCTGGGGCTCAGCCCGAAGTTCGGCGCGCTGATCCTCACCGTGCCGGCCGGCGTGCTCGGCGGCGCCACCACCGCCCTCTACGGCCTCATCGCGATCCTCGGCGCCCGGATCTGGATCGAGAACCGGGTGGACTTCCACGACCCGGTGAACCTGATGACGGCGGCGGTCGCGGTGATCGTCGGCGCGGCCAACTACACCCTCACCGCCGGCGACCTCTCCTTCAACGGCATCGCCCTGGGTACCGCCGCCGCCCTGGTCGTCTACCACGGCATGCGCCTGGTGGCCCGCCTCCGCGGCACCACCCCCACCCCCCGCCACACCCCCGAACCCGAACTCTGACCCCGGCCCGGAGCGCCCGTTGGTCATGAGGTTGTTGTCCTCGACACCGGCGTGTCGCGGCAACAACTTCATGATCGACGCGGGAAGTGGGGGCGGGAGGGTGGACGGTCGAGGGGGACGGGTGCGTCAGCAGCCGTCCCCCTCGACCGGTCCGGGGGTCAGTCGCGTTCGACCTGGTGGCCGACGACGGTCGGGCCGAGCATGACGGCGAAGCCGGAGCCGTCGCGGCGCGGGTCGGCCGCCGGCAGTTCCACCGGCTCGCCGGTGGCGGTCGCGCCCACCGGACGCGACCCGACCCAGGCGACCACCACGTCGGTCTCACCCTTGAGGAAGCGATGGGCGCGCACCCCGCCGGTCGCCCGCCCCTTCGCCGGGTACGCCTGGAACGGCGTCACCTTCACCGTGGCTCCCGTGGAGGTGACCACCATCGGCTCGCCGTGACCCGTGTCGTCGGTGCGGACCGCGCCGAAGAAGACCACCCGGGCGCCGGCCGGCAGGTTGACACCCGCCATGCCGCCGCCCTTGACACCCTGGGGACGGACCAGCCCGGCGGAGAAGCGCAGCAGCGACGCCTCCGAGGTGACGAAGGTGAGCGTCTCCGCCCCGTCGGTGAGCCAGGTCGCCCCGACCACCTCGTCGCCCTCACGCAGGCCGATCACCTCGAACTCGTCGGAGCGGACAGGCCACTCCGGCGCGCAGACCTTGACCACGCCCTGCCGGGTGCCCAGCGCCAGCCCCGGTGAGCCCTCGGCCGTCGGCCCCAGCGGCGCCAGCCCGACCACCGTCTCCCCCGGCTCCAGCGGCACCAGCTCGGCGGCCGCCATCCCGCCGCGCAGCGACACCGTCCCGGCCTGCTCGGGCAGCACCGGCAGCGGCAGCACGTCGACCTTGAACGCGCGGCCGGCGCTGGTCACCAGAAGCACCCGCCCCCGGGCGGTGGAGTGGACGATGGCGCGTACGGCGTCGTGCTTGACGCGGCCGTGCCGCCGGCGCCCCTCGGACGCCTCCTCCGACTCCGCCGCGGTCCGGGCGACCAGCCCGGTCGCGGACAGGATCACCTGGCACGGGTCGTCGGCGACCTCCAGCGGGCCGGCCGGCACGGACGCGGCCAGCACCTCCTTGAGGTCGCCGTCGACCAGCGTGGTGCGGCGCGGGGCACCGAACTGCTTCACCACCGCGGCCAGCTCGTCCGAGACGACCTTCTTCAGCACCTTCGGATCGTCGAGGATCGTGGAGAGCTGGGCGATCTCCGTGCGGAGCTTCTCCTGCTCGGCCTCCAGCTCGATCCGGTCGTACTTGGTCAGCCGGCGCAGCGGAGTGTCCAGGATGTAGGTGGCCTGGATCTCGGAGAGCCTGAACTTCTGCATCAGGCCGTCCTTGGCGGCCTGGGCGTCCTCGCTGGCCCGGATTAGCTTGACCACCTTGTCGATGTCGAGCAGGGCGATCAGCAGACCGTCGACCAGGTGCAGCCGCTCCTCGCGCTTGCGGCGGCGGTAGGAGCTGCGCCGGGTCACCACCTCGTAGCGGTGGGCCAGGAAGACCTCCAGCAGCGCCTTCAGCCCGAGGGTCTGCGGCTGCCCGTCGACCAGCACCAGGTTGTTGACGCCGAACGACTGCTCCAGCGGGGTGAGCCGGTAGAGGTCGGCGAGCAGGGCCTGCGGGTTGACCCCGACCTTGCACTCGATGACCAGGCGGGTGCCGCTCTCCCGGTCGGTGAGGTCCTTGACGTCGGCGATGCCGGTGAGCCGCTTGGTCTTGTTGACCTCGTTGGTGATCGCGGCGATGACCTTCTCCGCGCCGACGCCGTACGGCAGCTCGACGACCGTGATCGCCTGCCGGCCCCGGCTGCCCTCCAGCGGGCCGATCTCCACCCGGCCCCGCATGCGGACCACGCCGCGCCCGGTCTCGTACGCACGGCGCACCTCGTCGAGCCCGAGCAGCAGGCCACCGGTGGGCAGATCGGGCCCGGGGACGAACTCCATGAGCTTGTCCAGCGTGGCGTCCGGGTGGTTGATCAGCCAGCGGGCGGCGGAGACCACCTCGCCGAGGTTGTGCGGGATCATGTTCGTCGCCATGCCGACCGCGATCCCGGACGCGCCGTTGACCAGCAGGTTGGGGAAGGCCGCCGGCAGCACGGTGGGCTGGGTCAGGGAGCCGTCGTAGTTCGGCTCCACGTCGACCGTGTCCTCGCCCAGCTCGCCGACGAGCAACATCGCCTCCCGCGACATCCGGGCCTCGGTGTAGCGCGCCGCCGCCGGCCCGTCGTCCGGGCTGCCGAAGTTGCCGTGCCCGTCGATGAGCGGAGCGTTGAGCGAGAAGTCCTGGGCGAGCCGGACCATCGCGTCGTAGATCGCGGTGTCGCCGTGTGGGTGGTACTTGCCCATCACGTCGCCGACGATGCGGGCGGACTTCACGTGCCCCCGGTCGGGGCGGTGCCCCTGCTCGTACATTGACCAGAGGATGCGCCGGTGCACCGGCTTGAGGCCGTCGCGGGCGTCGGGCAGAGCCCGCGAGTGGATCACCGAGAAGGCGTACTCCAGGTAGGAGTCGGAGACCTCGGTGACCAGCGGGTTGTCGAAGACCCGCGCGCCGGCCTGGTCGAAGGCGGACAGGTCCACCTTGGCGCGGTCGTCCTTGCGGCGTGCCATCGGTCAGCTCTCTTCCGGACGGGTGGTGGCGGGCCTGGTCATGCGTCGATCGCCTCGCGGTCGACCCGGTCGGCGGAGTCGATCAGCCAGTTGCGGCGCGGCTCGACCTTCTCCCCCATCAGCAGCTCGAGGATCCGCTCGGCGGCGTCGACGTCGTCGAGGGTGATCCGGCGGACCGCCCGGGTGGCCGGGTTCATCGTGGTCTCCCACAGCTCGTCGGCGTCCATCTCGCCGAGACCCTTGAAGCGCGGGATCGGGGTGACGATCTGCTTGCCGGCCTTTTCCAGCTTGCGGACGGTCGCCTCCATCTCGGCCTGGGTGTAGGTGTAGATCGTCTGCGGGTTGCGCCCCTTCGTGGTGATCTTGTGCAGGGGCGGCATGGCCGCGTAGAGCCGGCCGGCCTCGATCAGCGGCCGCATGTAGCGGGCGAAGAGCGTGATCAGCAGGGTGCGGATGTGCGCGCCGTCCACGTCGGCGTCCGCCATGATCAGCACCCGGCCGTACCGCATCGCCGAGAGGTCGAAGGTGCGGCCGGAGCCGGCGCCGAGCACCTGCACGATGGCGGCGCACTCGGCGTTGTCGAGCACCTGCTGGAGGTTGGCCTTCTGCACGTTGAGGATCTTGCCCCGGATCGGAAGAAGCGCCTGGTATTCGGCAGACCGGGCAAGTCGACCTGTCCCGAGGGCGCTGTCGCCCTCCACGATGAACAGCTCGCTGCGCTCGATGCCCGCCGCGCGACAGTCGACCAGCTTGGCCGGCATCGACGCGCCCTCCAGGGCGGTCTTGCGCCGGGCGGCGTCCTTCTGCTGCTTCTGCGTCAGCCGCACCCGGGCCGCGTCGACGATCTTCTGCAGGACCGTGCGCGCCTCGGCCTTGGTCCTCCGGTCCTCCAGCCAGGACTTCAGGTGCTGCTCGACCAACGACTGCATGACCTTGGTGATGCCGGCCGTGGAGAGCTCGTCCTTGGTCTGCGAGGTGAACTGCGGCTCCGGGATCCGGACGTGGACGACCGCCGTCATGCCCTCCAGGACGTCGTCCAGGGTGGGCGGGTCCTCCTTGGCCTTCAGCAGGCCACGGGTGTTGCGGACCGCGTCGGCGAGGGTGCGTGCCAGGGCCCGCTCGAAGCCCTTGCGGTGGGTGCCGCCGTGGGCGTTGCGGATGGTGTTGGTGAAGCACTCGACGGTGCGCTCGTAGCCGGTGCCCCAGCGGAAGGCCACCTCGACCTCGGCCCGCCGCTGCACGTTGGACTGCATGACGCCGTTGGCGTCGGCGGCGTTCTCCCGGTAGGTGCCCTCGCCGGTGACCAGCAGCGTGCCGGAGACCGGCCGGTCGCCGGCCGGGGCGAGGAACTCCACCATGTCGGTCAGGCCGTTGGGGTAGTGGAAGCGCTCCTCGGTCGGCTCCTCGCCGGTGTGGTCGCGCAGAGTGTAGCTCACGCCGGGGACCAGGAAGGCCGTGTTGCGCAGCTTCATCCGGACGGCGTCCGCGTCCAGCGCGGCGCCGGTCTCGAAGTAGCGCGCGTCGTGCCACCAGCGGATCGAGGTGCCGGTGCGCTGGCCGCGCTTCATCGCGCCGACGATCTGGAGCCCGGGGCCCGGGGTGAAGGCCGCCTCGGGGCCGTCGCCGTCGAAGATCCCCGGCACGCCGTGCCGGAACGACATCGCGTGGATCTTGCCGCCCCGGCGGACCGTGACGTCGAACCGGCGGGACAGGGCGTTGACCGCCGAGGCGCCCACGCCGTGCAGACCG
The DNA here is from genome assembly GCF_040643125.1 of Micromonospora sp. NPDC047465. NCBI lineage: Bacteria > Bacillati > Actinomycetota > Actinomycetes > Micromonosporales > Micromonosporaceae > Micromonospora > Micromonospora sp. NPDC047465. The sequence continues at coordinate 71,136 of NZ_JBEYTP010000003.1, read as the reverse complement.
CCGGAGGTCTTGTAGCCGGAGCCGCCGAACTTGCCGCCGGCGTGCAGCCGGGTCAGCACCAGCTCGACGCCGGAGATGCCGGACTTGGCGTGCACGTCGGTGGGGATGCCCCGCCCGTCGTCGTCGACCTGGACAGAGCCGTCGGCGTGCAGCGTCACCTCGACCTTCGAGGCGTGGCCGGCGACGCCCTCGTCGGTGGAGTTGTCGAGGATCTCGTTGACGAGGTGACCCACGCCACGGCTGTCGGTGGAGCCGATGTACATGCCGGGCCGCTTGCGGACGGCGTCCAGCCCCTCGAGGTGCGTGAGGTCGTCGGCCCCGTACAGGGTCTCAGGCTCTGCGGTCAACTGGTCGTACTCCCAGGTCTCGGCGGTGTGGTGCCGCGTCCGACATCGGCGGTCGGCCGGCGCGCCGCAGCGAGCCTAACCGGGAGATGCGACAGGACGACGGCGCCCCGCAGCAAGGCCCGCACCACGTCGTATGGTGCGGGCCTCGGCGGCGTCGTCGCGTGCTCTGTCCGGATCCGGCGCCCGGCGGCGCCGTGACCGGTTCGCGGGTCAGCCGGCCGCGGGCGGGTCCACCTGGACAACAAGGGAGCCGTACCCGACGTTCCCGGCACTGTCCACGGCCGCCACGTACAGGGTGTTCGTGCCGTACGCCGGGGTGGTCAGCGTCACGGAGGCGGTCTTCCCGGGGTAGCCGAGCGTGGTGCCGGCCTCCGCCTCCTCCGTGGGCGGGCTGGTCCAGCCGTAGCGGAAGGTCACCACGTCGGAGTCGGGCGAGCGGAGCTTGTAGGTGTAGAACTGGCCGGGCGGGGCGGGGTTGGTGACCGGGTCGACGGTCACCGTCGGGGCGTTGTCGTCGACGGTGAACTCGCACCACGCCGACCAGGGGCTGAGCAGGCCGTACGGCGCGGGGTCGGTGCTGCGGGCGCGCCACGCGTACGACTTGCCGCCGCTGACGCCCGCCACGGGCGCCGTGGTGGAGCGGGCGCCGGCGGTCACCGCCGAGCCGGCCGGCGGGGTCAGCCGCGGCGTGCTGCTGTCGTAGCTGCCCGAGGCCGGGATCTCCAGCAGCTCGTACGCGGTCTGCAGGGTCTGGCCGGCGTCCTCGTCGGGGAAGACGGCCGACAGGGTCGGCGGGGTCGCGAGGGCGACCCGACCGCCGGTGACGCAGGCCTGCCCGCCGACCTGCAGGCCGGTCGGCTGGCCGGGCAGGGAGTCGTAGTCGACCACCAGTTTCGCGTTGGCGGGGATGAACTTCTTCCAACGGTCCAGGGTGCTCTCACCGGTTCCGGACGAGTCGCTGCACGCGCAGAAACCGTAGGTGATCGCCGTCATGCCGCTGGTGAGGGCGCTGCTGAGCCCGGCGGTGACGCCGCTGCCGGTGAAGTTGACCGTCATGTCCGGCTGGGGCCCGTCGATGCAGCCGCCGCTCTCGTTGGCGTGCGAACTGGCGGACGCCTGCAGGGTGCTCAGCGTCGGCGCCCACGCCGTGCGGGGGGTGCTGGCGATCCCGGCCGACCGGTACATGTAGGTCGGCGTGTCGCCGCAGGAGAAGGAGTGGTCCAGCCTCATCTGCACGTAGGCGGACTCGATGTGCTTGCCCCGGAGGGCGGAGATGGGGAACTCGAAGTAGGAGCGGTAGATGACGCCGGTCCCCGAGTCCTTGCCGACCCGGGCGGCGGTGAGGTCGCTGTTGGTGGAGTTGTTGTTCGTGGCGTACGCCCAGCGGGACGCGCCCGCGGACCAGGCCGGGTCGATGTAGACCGGGAAGCTGGCGTTGGCCGGGTCGAGCAGGCCCGGCGTGGGGCGCAGCACCAGGTCGCCGGCGGCGTCGATCGCGGTGGCGACCGGCGCCGTCCGGGCCCCCACGCCGGGGCCCGCGGCGGAGGACTTCCCCGCGGCCGACCGGCCGGTGGCGGAGGCCGTGGTCGAGTCCCACATCTCGGCCGGCGCGCTGCGTGCCACCTCGGCCGCCCCGGCCAGCGCCCGCAGCGAGCCGTCGGCGTCGCGCCGGACCCGCACGTCGCCGCCGAGGTCGAAGCGGATCTCCCGCAGGGCCGGGTTCGCGGCCGCCTGCGGGGTCTTCACCGCGAGCACATGGGTGAAGCCGGTGCGGGTGGCCCGGAGCACCAGGTCCACGCCGGGCAGCACCTCCGGGTAGGTGGCGGCGTCCCCGCTGACCACCGGCGCGGGCAACTCCCCCGGCCAGGCGAGGGTCAGGGACTTGCCGCCGCTGGTCAGCGTGGTGGCCGGGCCGCGACCGCCGGCCGAGAACCGCACGTCGGCCGGGGAGACCGCCGGACGGAACCCGCCCGCGCCGTCGCGGCGCAGGGTGAGGTCGACGTCGGCCCAGGACCCGTCGGTCTGACGCACCCGCTGCGGGACGGCAGCGGTCTCGACGACGAAGCCGCCGGAGGGCTTGGCGAAGACCTGGGTCAACTCGGTGCGGGCGGAGAGGACCTCCACCCGCTGGCCGGTCCGCTCGGCCGCTGCGGCGGCCCGCGCGGCCTCGGTGGTGGCGCCCGTACCGGCGGCGGCCGGCGACGCGGCCGACACGGGCGGGGCCAGCACGGTGGCGCCGAGCGCCGCCGCGAGCCCGCCAGCCATCAGGCGGCGTACGGATCGTTTCTGGACTTGGACAGCGTGCATCGAGCGGCCGACGGCCACCGCAACCCCCGTGGAAGTAGAAAGCCGGACGCCGGAACTGTAGAGACGGGCTTCGACCGGTGTCCATAGCTGTCACATCCTGTGAGCACAAGCGGGACATAGGCAGTCAGGACAGACCCCGGGCCATCCGATGATCGACGTTCCGTCATGGGCACCCCGATGCCCGGTGGCCGCCGGCACGCGGTGTGGTCGACGCCGGGAGGGCCGCCGCCAGGTGGAAACGGACCGGTGCGGCGGGGCGGGCGCGTCCCGCAGCGGACCATTCCGCGCCGAGCCATTGACGTCCGTCGGGCCGAGGTGATGGGATCGCGGCCGAGAGGATCTTTCACATTTCGATGTACAGATGGAGGACGTCATGTCCAGGTTCCGTCGTACGACTCTCGCGGCAGCGCTCGCCGTCGCCGCCGCCGCTCTGTCGACCGCCGTCGGGCTGCCCGCCCCGGCCGCGGCGGCGCCACCCACCGCCGCGGTCGCCCTCGGCGACAGCTTCATCAGCGGCGAGGGCGCCGGGGCGTACACCCCCGTCGTCGACGTCACCGGGGTCGCCCAGGGCTTCCCCGGTTGGACCGCGCCCAACAGCAACGCGTTCTTCTGTCACCGCTCGGCGAACGCCTCGCTGCACCGGGCGAGCCTGCCGGGCATCCAGGACCGGTTCAACCTCGCGTGTTCCGGCGGGCAGCCGCACGACATCGCCACCGCCTCGTCGGCCCGGGCCGGCGGCCGGCAGGTGGCCGCCCAGCTCGACCAGCTCCGCGCGGTCGGCCGGACCCACGACATCGACCTGGTGCTGCTCGGCCTCGGCTCGAACAACAGTTCGTTCACCTTCGGCGACGTCGCCGAGAAGTGCGCCAACCGGTTCATCGCCGACGCCTGGACCGGCTGGTGGGAGTTCTGGGCCTACCTGGGCGGGCCGGTCGAGCAGGAGCCCTGCACGGACGCCGACCTGGCCACCGCCGCCCAGTGGAGCGCCGCGACCGCGGAGACCACCTCGGCCGTACGCCAACTGCTCACCACGCTGCGCGAGATCGACGCCGACGGCCAGCACCGGATCGTCTTCCAGGACTACACCAACCCGCTGCCGTTCGACCTGGAGCCGAGTTTCCACAGCGAGGACAGCCGGGACGACACCCGGGACAAGTTCCGCGCGCTGGGTGCCGAGCGGTACGCGGCCGGCTGCCCGATCCACCGGGCCAGCCTGCTGCCGGGGCACCGCTTCTCGCAGGGCCTGGGCACCCTGGTGAGGTCCACCCGCGACGCCCTGGCCGCCGAGTTCCCCGGCGCGGACCTGGTCCACCTCAACGTGCAGCGGGCCTTCGACGGCGCCCGGCTCTGCGAGTCGGGGGCCAGCCCGACCGGGGCGCTGGCCACCCCGATCCGCCTCCAGGACAGCCCGCCGAACGGCGTCTTCGTCACCAGCCTCGCCGGCAAGGACAAGATCGCCATCCAGCGGATCGCGAACACCTGCGTGAGCTACTTCCAGACCTGCCAGGAGTCGTGGCACCCGAACGCCGCCGGCCACCAGGTGCTCGGGCAGTGCCTGACCGGCGCGGCCGCCACCGGCGCCCGATCCGTGGCCTGCGTCCGCGCCGCCGACGGCTCCGTCACCGTGTCCTGACCCCGACCGCGTCCCGGAACCCCGTGCCGCCCGGCGCGGGGTTCCGCCACGTCCACGCCCGGATCAGTCACGTCCCGGGGCGGGGCGGGCGCGGGGCAGGCCGAGGGCGAGCAGCACCGGACCGGTCGGCCCGTCGACGAGGCCGCCGAGGGTCACCCCGTCCAGCACGGCGAGGAAGGCGTCACGGGCCCGGCGCAGCTCGTCCCGGAGCCGGCAGGCCGCGCGCAGCGAGCACGCCGGCTCGTCGCAGGACACCACCTCGTCGTCGCCCTCGAACGCCCGGACCACCCGCCCGACCGTGGTCTCGTGGCCGCCCTCGGCGAAGGCGACCCCGCCGGAGCGGCCCCGGATCGTGACCAGCACGCCGAGCCGCTGCAACCGCTGCACCACCTTCGCCACGTGGTTGCGGGGCAGCGCCAGCTGGTCGGCCAGCTCGTCCACGGTCATCCGCCGTGGGTTCGCGGCGGTGAGCATGGCGATCCGCAACGCCATGTCGGTGGACCGGTTGAGCTTCACGTCCCGACCCTAGCCAGCGCCGACGGGCCCCACCACGGGCCGACGGACGCGATCTGTGATCCACCCGAACCCCGACCCGGGACCTTCGGCCCTAAAGAGGTATCTGGAATGCCTGTTTTGCTGGCAGGGTCCGAGCGGTTCAGCGCAGAAGGAGACAAGTCGTGCTCTCGGAGTCCTCAACAGCAGTGGTGACGGCGACCCTGCCCGCCGTGCAGGCGCACGGCGAGGCGATCACCGGCCGGTTCTACCAGCGGATGTTCGACGCCCACCCGGAGCTGCTCGACATCTTCAACCGCGGCAACCAGGCGACCGGGGCGCAGAAGGCCGCGCTCGCGGCCTCCGTGGTCGCGTACGCGGAACACCTGACCGGCGGCAGCGACGCGCCGTGGGGCCCGATCCTGGACCGGATCGCACACAAGCACGCCTCGCTCGGCATCACCCCCGGCCAGTACACGATCGTCGGCCGGCACCTGCTCGCCGCCGTCGGCGAGGTGCTCGGCGACGCGGTCACCCCGGAGGTCGCGGCGGCCTGGGACGAGGTGTACTGGCTGCTGGCCTGCGAGCTGGTCGCCCGGGAGTCCCGCCTCTACGCCGGGGCGGGGCTCGCCGAGGGCGCGTCGGTCTGGCGGGACTGGCGGGTCACCGGTCGGGTCACCGAGGCGGTGGACGTCGTCTCGTTCACCCTGGTCCCGACCGACGGCGGCCCGGCGCCCGCCTTCGTCCCGGGCCAGTACACCTCGGTCGCCGTCGACCTCGACGAGGGTCGCGGGCAGCAGATCCGCCAGTACAGCCTCTCCGGCCGGCCGGGGGCCGACCACTGGCGGATCACCGTCAAGCGGGTACGCGGCACCGGCGCCGGCGCCGACGGCATGGTCTCCACCTTCCTGCACGAGCACGTGGCCGAGGGCGACACCCTCCGGCTCAGCCCGCCCTTCGGCGAGGTCAGCGCCGTGGCCGGGGAGGGCCCGCTGCTGCTGGTCAGCGCCGGCATCGGGCTGACCCCGGCGATGGCCGCCCTGGAGCACCTGGCGGCCACCGAGCCGCAGCGCCCGGTGGTGCTGGTGCACGCCGACCGGGCCGGCGCGGCGCACGCGTTCCGCGGCGAACTGCCACGCCTGCACGCCGCGCTGCCCAACCTGCGCACCGCCCTGTGGTACGAGGACGTCACCGACGCCGAGCTGGCCGGGCTGGCCGCCGAGGTGGCCGGCGGCCGGGTCGACCCCGCGTTGATCCCGCTCTCCCCCGACGCCCACGTGCACCTCTGCGGGCCGCTGCCGTTCATGAACACCGTCCGGGGCGGCCTGCTGCGGCGGGGGGTGCCGGCGGAGCGGATCGCCTACGAGGTGTTCGGTCCGGGCATGCTCCGCGACGACCGGAACTGACCCTCCGCGACCGACCGGCCACCGCTGGTGAGGCGGTTCGCCCCACCACCGGCCGGGTCCGCGCCGCCGGCCGGGCGGCCCGCCGAGAACTCGGCGGGCCGGCGGTTAGGCGACAAGGCCGGGGGTAGGGGACTCCGCATGCGGGTGCGACGGGCTCGCGGGGCGGCACCGTCCGCGGCGCGACCCGTTCCCCGACGACCGGGCCGGCCGATGGAGGAAGACATGCGCATCGCGATGATCTCGGAGCACGCCAGCCCGCTCGCCGTCCTCGGGGAGGCCGGCGGGCGGCACACGCGGGTGGCGGAGCAGGCCGCCGCGCTGGTGCGCGAGGGGCACGACGTCCGCGTCTACACCCGCCGGGAGTCCACCGCCCAGCCCGACACCGTGTCCACTCCGGACGGCTACCAGGTGTGCCACGTGCCGGCCGGGCCGGCGCTGCGGTTGCCCGGAAGTGAGCTGATGCCGCACCTGGGTGAGTTCGGGCGCTGGCTGGCCGGTCAGTGGCGCGACGGCGACTGGACCCCGGACGTGGCGCACGCCCACCACTGGATGAGCGGCCTGGCCACCCTGCACGCCGGCCGGCGCACCGGGGTCCCGGTGGTGCTGACGTACCACTCGCTCGGCACCGTCGAGCGGCGGCAGCAGGGCGCCCGGGACACCAGTCCACCAGGCCGGATCGGCTACGAGCGGGCCCTGGGCCGGGCCGCCGACCGGATCGTCGTGCAGTGCCAGGACGAGATCGGCGAGCTGGTCCGCCTCGGCGTGCCCCGGTCCCGGATGGTGCTGGTCCCCTGCGGGGTCGACCAGCAGGTCTTCCGTCCCGACGGGCCCGTCGCCCCGCGCGACCCGACCCGCCCGCGGATCGTCACCGTCGGCCGGATGGTGGAACGCAAGGGCTTCCAGGACGTCATCCGGGCCCTGCCGGCCGTGCCCGACGCGGAGTGCGTGGTGGTCGGCGGCCCGCCGGCGCGGTTGCTCCCCACGGACGACTTCGCCCGCCGGCTCCGGGCGCTCGCCGAGTCCTGCGGGGTGGCCGACCGGGTGAAGCTGGTCGGCGCGGTGCCCCGCACGGAGTTGGCCGGCTGGTACCGCTCGGCGGACCTCCTGGTGGCCGCCCCCTGGTACGAGCCGGTCGGGCTGGCCCCGCTCGAGGGCATGGCCTGTGGCGTGCCCGTCGTCGGCTCGAATGTCGGCGGCATCGCCGACACGGTCGTCCACGGCCTCACCGGCGACCTCGTGCCGCCCCGGGACCCCCGGGCGTTGGGCACCGCGATCCGCCGGCTGCTCGCCGACAAGGTCCGCCGCTTCGCGTACGCCACGGCGGCGCTGGACCGGGTCCGCAGCCGGTACTCGTGGAAGCGCTGCGCCGAGCAGTTGAGCGCGGTCTACGCCACGGTCAGCACGGTCGGCCGGACCGCCCCGGCCCTGGCCTGATGCGGCGGTACGGTAGGCGGTGACGCGGGTGATCCGCACCACCCCTCGGTTACCCGCCGGTAGCCTCGGGCCGTAGCCTGGGGCGATGAACGCGACGGGGGAATACCGGCAGGAGTTCGTCGAGGTCGACGGGGCCCGGATCGGGTTGCAGGTCTACCCCGAGCCGGACGGCGTCGCCGACGCGCCGCTGGTGCTGGTCTCACCCGCGATGGGGGTGCGCGCACGCTACTACCGGCTGTTCGCCGCCGAGCTGCGCGCCGCCGGCCTCGCCGTGGCGGTGGCCGACCTGCGGGGCACCGGGGAGAGCACGCCGGCGCCGAGCCGCGCCTGTCGCTACGGCTACGCGGAACTCGCCGCCGACGTGGGCGCCGTGCTGGCGGCGCTCAAGGCCCGGCGGGACGGGCGGAAGACCGTGTTGCTCGGGCACTCCCTCGGCGGGCAGACCGCGCTGCTGCACCTCGCCCTGCACGGCGACCACGACGTCGACGGGCTGGCCCTGGTCGCCGTCGGCATGCCCTGGTGGCGCAGCTACCCGGGCCTGCGCGGGTACGGCGTCCTGCCGTACACCCAGGGGATCGCGGCGACGGCCCGGCTGCTCGGCGTATGGCCCGGCTGGGGCTTCGGCGGCCGGCAGGCCCGCGGGGTGATCCGGGACTGGGCGCACACCGCGCGGACCGGCCGCTTCCCGCGCCTGGGCGGGGTGGACGCCGAGGCGGCCGTCCGGGAGCTGCGCAGCCCCGTGCTCGCGGTCAGCGTCGACGACGACCAGTACACGCCGCACGAGACGCTCGACCACCTCTGCGCGAAGCTGGCCGCGGCGCCCGTCGTGCGCGAGCGCTACACCGCGGCCCAGGCCGGCGCCCGGATGGACCACTTCACCTGGGTACGCGCCGCCGCGCCGCTGGCGGCCCGGGTGGCCCGCTTCGCCGCGGACCTGCCGGCCCGCTGAGCCGTCCTCGGCCGACCGCGGCGCGCCACGGTCGGGTCGGTCCCGCCGACGTCACGCCGTCGCCCGCACGCCTCCCCGGGCGGCGCGCGGCGTGCCCGCCGCCCGGGGCCCGGTCACTCGTCGGTCTCGACGGGCACCATCTCGCCGTCCCGCTCGACGCGGGTCTCGCCGCGCTCGGGCGGCGGCGGCACCTGGGACGTCGTCTTGCGCGGATCGTTGCCCGGGTGCATCAGCACCGCGTCGGTGGAGGCGGTCTTCTCCCGGCTCTCGTCGGGCTGCGACATCCTCTTCCCCTCTCGCTCGGATCGTCCGTCCCGCGATCTACCCGCACCGGCCCCGCCGACTCCTCCCGGCCGCGCCCCGTCGCCGGCGCGACCGCCGTACCCGCCGCCGGCGACGGGTCGCGCCGCGGCGCGGGGCGTACCCGTGGCCACCGGTTCCCGGTCTTCCCCGGTATCCGCGTGACCGCGCCCTATCGGCGGGTGACGGACGGGCATAGCCGACCGGGCGGCGGGTATGCCGCAGCGCCCGACACGGTGGAAGGGGATCAGATGTCCGAACGGCACACCGCACTGCGCTCGATGCACGATCTGGGCCTGGCGGCCTGGTTCGGGGGCTCCCTGATGGGAGCGTTCGGCGTCAACGGCGCGGCGGCACAGATGAACGACTCGACCCAGCGGTTGCCGATGGCCTCGGCCGGCTGGGCCCGGTGGACGCCGGTGAACGCCGCCGCGATCGGGGCCCACCTCGCGGGCGCCGTCGGGGAACTGGTGACGGAGAGCCCCCGGGTGGCGGCGCAATCGGGAGTCGCCCGGGTCAGCACCCTGAAGACCGCGCTGACGGTCAGCGCGCTGGCGGTGACCGGCTACAGCCGGTTGCTCGGCATGAAGCTGGAGAAGGCCGGCGGCCCGTCGGTCGAGGGGGTCACCGAACCCAATTCGCAGACGCCGTCGAACGTGGCGTCCTGCCAGCGGAAGATGCGGATGCTCCAGTGGGCGGTGCCCGCGCTGACGGGGGCGCTCATCGTGGTGACCGCGTACATGGGCGAGCAGCAGAAGCCCGGCGAGGTGTTCCGGGGGATGCTCGGACGCGCGGGCGGGCTGCCGAAGGGGATGGGCGCGATGATGGCGATGGGCGCGGCGGCCAAGAAGAGGCGGATGGCGATGTCCGGTCGCTGACCGGGCGACGTGCGCACCGGCGTCCCGCCGACTCCTCGGCGGCGGGACGCCGCTCCGCGTCCGGAGTCGGGCGGGGAGTCCGCCCGGCACGACCCGACGGGGCGCCGGCGCAGGCATGACCGGCCCCGGGACGGGCAATCGGGGCCGGTAGCGGCGGACCCGACCAGCGAGGTGACCATGGCGGCAGGAGACGGACGCAGCGGGGGCAGGCGCACACCGGAGTCGATCACCCCGTGGGTGACCAGGGACGGCTTCGACGCGGAACCGCCCTGGGGCACCGGCGAGCACGACCCGATGGACGAGGGCAGTGAGGAGACCGCCGTGCCGGAGGGCCGGCGCGGGGACCGCCGCGCCGGCGAGCCGGCGGAGCCGACCGGGAAGGGGGGCCGGCACGGATTCGGGCCGGTCGAGCCGACCCGTACGCTGCCGGCCGGACCCGGCGCGCCCCCGGACCCGGCGCCGTCCCGGCGGACCTTCCCCGACGCCGCCGACGTCGAGGAGCGGACGGAGGACGCGCTACGGACCCGGGGCCGGCGCTCCTGAGCGACGTGGGCGGCGGCGCGGTACGTCCCGGCCGTCCCCGGCCTCGGGGCGCGGCCCGGTCAGGCCCCGGGTCCCGCCGCGCGCAGCAGCCGGAGCTGACCGATCTCGGCGGCGTTCTTCATCAACTCGGCGTTGACCCAGCCGAGCATGTGCGTCACCGTGTGCTCGGCGTCGTCCTGCCAGGGGAACGGCGCCGTGCGGTCGAGGTCGGCGTCGGTGAGGCGGTCGAGGACACCGAGCCACTCGGTACGCAGGCCGCGTAGCCACGCGACGGTCGGCTCGCCCGCGCCCGGCCACTCCACGTCGGCGCGCTGTCGTGGCGGCTGCCCCCGGAGGTGGTCCGCGGTGACCGTCCACCACCAGCCGATGTGCCAGGTCAGCCAGCCGATCGTCGGGACCGGAACCGGGTCGGGTTCGGTGTCGGCCCAGTCGGGCGTCCAGCCGCCGTCGGGGCCGCGACGCCCCGTCCAGCAGTGCCCGGCCGGCTCCCAGAGGAAGTCCGCCGGGTCGAGGCGCTCGAGGTGGTATTCGAACAGCGACCACGTCAGGTCGAACTGCCAGCGCAAGAGCGCGCGAGAGGATGCCGCCACCCGGCGATCATGCCGGAGCCCACGCGGCCCGGTCGACGGAATTGGTCCGGCTGGGCCGGCCCACACGGGCCGCACGCCCGCCGTCAGGAGGGCGACGCCGCTCCCGCCCGCGCCGGGCGGCCCCGCCCCACCGGTTCGACGCCCAGCAGTTCGGCCAGCCGGTCCGCGTCGCGCTGGGCCTGGTCGCCGCAGCAGTTGTTGAACAGCACGTGCAGCTCGCCGGCCTGCCCGGCCAGCTCGGTCAGCAGCTCCGACCAGCGGCGCAGTTCCTCGTCGCCGTACGCGTAGCGGAACTTCTCCTGCTTGTCCCCCGTCCCCCAGGCGCTGCTGTGCCCGTGGAAGCGGACGACCGCCAGCTCCGCCGTGGCGAACAGGATGGGCGGCACCGACGAGGGGTGCCCCTGCGGCATGTCCACGCAGACGAACGACAGGTCGCGCTCCCGCAGGAAACCGAGCGTGTCCAGCGCCGCGGTGCCGTCGAACCAGGACCCGTGGCGCAGCTCGACGGCGACCCGCCACGGCCGGCAGCGCTCGGCCAGCTCGGCGATGCGCCGCTCGGCGGCGGCGCCGCGGGCCAGCCACGGCGGGAACTGGAGCAGGACCGCGCCGAGCCGGTCGGCCGCCGCGATCGGGTCGAGCGCCGCCCGGAACCGGTCCCACAGCTCGTCGTACGCGGTCGCCGGCAGGTCCCGGCGCCGGATCCGGCTCGGGCCGCCGGCCGGGCGCAGGTCGCGGGGCAGCGCCGCCACCGGGGTCGGGTGGCCCGTGAAGAGGCTGAACGCCTTGACGTCGAAGGTGAAGCCGTCCGGCGTGGCGTCGACCCACCCCTGCGTCGTCTCGCGCACGGGCACGGCGTAGTAGGAGGTGTCGACCTCGACCAGGGGAAACCGCCTGGCGTAGAAGCCGAGCCGACCGGCCGGGGTGTTCGCCGCGCGCGGGTACCACCCCGAGCGCAGCAGCTCCTGGTCCGCCCAGGACGCCGTGCCCACCTTGATGACACCCATGTGATTCAGTGGATCGCGGATCGGACGAATCGGCAACCGCTGGCGGAAAACCGGCACGGCGGGACGCGGTTCTGTCGGTGGCCGGCCCTATCGTGAGCCCGTTCGGACGTCCGTGAAGAGGGGTGGCGGGATGACCACGACAGAGCAGCTGACCGGTGAGCGGGCCGACCTGGTGGAGACGCTGCGCCTGCACCGCGGCTTCCTCCGGCAGACCGTCGCGGGGCTCACCGACGAGCAGGCCGCGACCCGCAGCACGGTCAGCGAGCTGTGCCCGGGCGGCCTGATCAAGCACGTGACGCAGGTCGAGCAGCGGTGGATGCGGTTCGCCGTCGGCGGCGCCGAGGCGATGAACAGTGATCCCGTCGACTGGGCCGGCCAGTTCCGCATGCTCGACGGCGAGACCCTCGCCGGGCTGCTCGCCGACTACGACCGGGTGGCCGCCGCGACGGACGAGCTGGTCGCCACGCACGACCTCGACGCCGCCCACCCGCTGCCGCAGGCCCCCTGGTTCGAGCCCGGCGCGAGCTGGACGGTCCGCCGCGTCCTGCTGCACCTGATCGCCGAGACCGCCCAGCACGCGGGGCACGCCGACATCCTCCGCGAGGCCATCGACGGCGCCAAGACCATGGGTTGACGCCCCCGCGCGGCCCCGCCCCGCCCCGCTTCCCGGCCCGGTGATTGTCGGACGTCACACTCCACCCCGTGTGACGTCCCGGCATCCGGCGGCGCTGAGGGACACGAGATGAAAGCACACCGGATGGACCAGGAGACTGTCGAGCGACTGCTCGGCGGTCCGGTCGTCGACCCGCGAGACGCTCCGCAACCTGTCGCGTCGCTCCTGACGGCGGTCCGTGCCGCACCCCGCGCCGCTGAGCTCGCCGGCGAGGACGCCGCGGTACGGGCGTACCGGCTGGCGCGGGCCGGCACCCCCGTCGGCAGTCCCGAGCGGAGTCGTCGGGGCCGGGCCCTCGCCGGCTTCGGCGCCCGCGCCGCGCTGGCCGGTGTCGCCCTCGCCGTCACCGGCGGGGTGGCGTTCGCCGCGGCCGGGGGCACCCTGCCCGGACCGCTGCGTGGCCCCGCCCCCACCACCGCCGCGCCCGCGCCGCCCCCGGCCGTCTCCCCCACCGCGGGTCCCGGCCGGCCGTCCGCGCCGCTCACCACGACCGAGGGTCGGCCCGACCCGAGCGCGTCCGTGGCAGCGCTGTGCCGGGCCTACCGGACGGACGGCGACGGCCCGGGCCGCGCCCTGGACAAGCCGGCCTTCGACGACCTCGTCCGCGCGGCCGGCGGCCGCGGCAAGGTGGCCGGCTACTGCGACCGCCTGCTGCCCGGGGAGTCGGCGGGCCCCGGGGCATCGGGCACACCGGTCGACCGGCCCGACGGCACCCCGACGCCCGAACAGCCCGGGCGGCCCACGACATCGCCCTCCGTCCCGGCCGGCCGGCCCTCGGCGCCCGGCAACGTCCAGGTCTCGCCCGGCAACATCCAGGTCTCGCCCGGCAACATCCGGATCTCGCCCGGCAACGACCAGGTCTCGCCCGACCACGGTCGCCCCGCACCGGGCAGCGGCGGCAGCCGCTGACCTCCCCCACGCCATCGCTCCGCGGGGCACGGCGGACCAACGTCTGCGCGGGGTCACGTGCCCCGGGGCATCGTGGGGAAGGGGCCGCACGTGACGAACGCGCCGCGCGGGCGGCTCGGCCAACTGGTGGGACGCCGACGCGCACCGGCCGGCGCTCGCCCGGTGACCCGGCTCGGCCCGGCTGATAGCTTGCCCCGATGAGTCTGCGGCGTCGACGCGTGGCGACGGTCTTCCGCGTGGTGATCGTGATCAGCGTGCTGGCCGGGATCGTGCTCACCGCGCGGGGTCCCGCCACCGTCACCGGCCTGCTGCCGTACTTCACCATCCAGAGCAACGTCGCCGTCGGCCTCCTCGCCGGATACGCCGCCTGGCTGGCCTGGCGGGACCGTCCCGAACCGCCGTCGCCGCTCAAGGGCGCGGTCACCCTCTACATCACCATCACCGGCGTGGTCTACCACCTGGTGCTCGCCAACCCCGCCAGTCCGTTCGCGATGCCGCAGCCCGACCGCGCGCTCGGCGAGGCGCTCGGTAACCAGTTCCTGCACACCGTCGTGCCGCTGCTCGCGGTGGCGGACTGGGCGCTGTTCGACCGGCGGGGCCGGCTCCGCCCGCGGTACGCGGCATGGTGGCTGGCCTTCCCACTGGGCTACCTCGGTTTCGCGCTGGTCCGTGGGCTGGTGGTCGAGCGGTACCCGTACCCGTTCCTCGACGCCGGGGAGCTGGGCTACGCCGGGGTGGGCGTCAGCGCGGTCCTCTTCGCCGTCGCGTTCTGGCTGCTCGGCCTGCTCTTCGTGGGCGTCGACCGGGGCCTGGCCCGCCGTGCCGGGCCAGCGGCCGCCCCCGCCACGGCCCCGTCCGGGACGGCCGCCCCGGCGCAGCGGCCGGCGGCCGTCGATTCCGCTCCGGCGTCGGGCGCCACCCCGGGCGGCCGGCCCGACGCGCCGGCCGTGCCGTGACGACCGCGCTCCCGGCGGCTGTCGCAGAGCTGTACGCGGTCTCCGGCCGGTACCCACGGCCAGCGGTGCGGCCTCGACATCGGGCCGTACCTGCCGGTGTGGGCGGCCGACGGTTCGGAGCGGGCTCCCACCGGCGGGGGTGAGCCCGACTCACCCGGACGGGGTGAGACGCGGGAGGTGGGAGGCGGCCGGCACCGCGCCGCTCGGCGTGGCGCAGGCGCTGCGGCCACCGAAGGCGGATCGTTTGACCGGGCGCTGAGCGGGCAGGCGGCGGGCGGAGCCGGAAACCGGAGGACAGGAGACGTTCATGCGCGCGCTGCGGTTGCCGAACTGGAAGTCGGAACCCGAGCTGGTCGAGGTCGACGAGCCGACCCCGGGCCCTGGGCAGGTGGTGGTGAAGATCGGGGCCGCCGGCGCGTGCCACTCCGACCTCCACCTCATGCACGACTTCGAGGCCGGCGCCGTGCCGTGGAACCCGCCGTTCACCCTCGGCCACGAGAACGCCGGCTGGGTGCACGCCCTCGGCGACGGGGTCACCGGGCTGACGGTGGGCCAGCCGGTGGCCGTCTACGGCCCGTGGGGCTGCGGCACCTGTGCGCGCTGCCGGGTGGGCATCGACCCGTACTGCGAGAACATCGCCGAGGCGCCGGTGCCCGGCGGTGGCGGCGGTCTCGGCCTGGACGGCGGCATGGCCGAGTACATGCTGGTGCCGCACGCCCGGCACGTGGTGCCGCTGCCCGAGGGGCTCGATCCGGTGCTGGCGGCGCCGCTGACCGACGCGGGCCTCACCCCGTACCACGCGATCCGCCGCTCCTGGCAGAAGCTCGGGCCGACCAGCACCGCCGTGGTGATCGGCGTCGGTGGGCTCGGCCACGTCGGCGTGCAGATCCTCAAGGCCACCACCGCGGCCCGGGTAATCGCGGTGGACACCCGCGAGGAGGCGCTGAAGCTCGGCGAGGAGTGCGGCGCGGACCTCACCATGCTCTCCGGCGAGGGCACCGCCCAGGAGATCCGCCGGGCCACCGGCGGCCGGGGCGCCGACGTGGTGCTGGACTTCGTCGGGGCCAGCCCCACCCTCGCGCTCGGCGCCGCCGCCGCCCGCACCGTCGGCGACCTCACCATCGTCGGCATCGGCGGCGGCACGCTGCCGGTGAGCTACTTCGGCGTGCCGTACGAGGTGAGCATCCAGACCACGTACTGGGGCAGCCGGCCGGAGCTCATCGAGGTGCTCGAACTGGGCGCCCGGGGCATGGTGAAGCCGAAGGCCACCACCTTCCGGCTCGACGAGGCGGTCGTCGCGTACCGGAAGATGGCCGACGGCACGCTGGAGGGCCGGGCCGTCGTCGTGCCGTGACCACCGCGTCCTAAAGTGATCATGTGGTCGCGGCGCTGGAGCTCTACCTGGACACCGACGCCACCCGGCGGATCCGGGTGCTCTGGGACGCGCTGGAGACCGAGGGCGTGCAGAGCATGCGGTCGCTGCTGGAGCAGCGCCACCGGCCGCACGTCTCGCTCGCCGTCGCGCCCCGCTTCGACCCGGAGCGGGTCGCGGCGGCACTGCGCGGCGCGGTGGTGGCCGCGCCGCTGCGGCTGAGCTTCCAGCACGCCGGTCAGTTCGTCGGGCGGGTGCTCTGGCTGGGCCCGACCCCCACCGCCGAACTGCTCGCGCACCACGCCGAGGTGCACGGCCGGCTGGCCGAGGCCGGCATCGGGCTGGTCGAGCACTACCAGCCGGGGCGCTGGGTGCCCCACTGCACGCTGTCGATGCGGGTGCCGAACGCGCTGATGGCCGCCGCCGTGCGCCGCTGCCTGGAGGTGCTGCCGCTGGAGGCGACCGTGGTCGGCGCGGCCCTCACCGACCACGCCCGGGGCATCTCGGTCCCGCTGCCGTAGCCGGACCGCACCCGTGGGCGAACGCCGACGATGTCGGTGGTGCCACGTACGGTCGGCGGCCGTGAGCACGATGAGCGATCCGTGGGACGTCGGCCTGCTCACCGTGCCGCCGCCGGCCGACACGTGGCACGGCGACTGGGTGGCGTTCTGGCCGGCGGCAATGCCGGGCTACCGGGGCATGGTCGCCGCCCACGTCCTGCCGACCGTCGCGAAGGGCGCCGACCACAACGCCTCGGGCGCCGCCGCCGTCCTGCCGTTGTTGGCCGAGGGCACCGGGGACGGCGGCCCGGCCCTCGACCTCACGCTGGCCTACGGGCTCGGCGCCCGGCACGAGGCCGACCAGGTCGCCGCCCTGGACGCCCTGCTCATGCTCGCCACCACCGGTGACCTCGACGCACCCGCCGTCGGCGCGCACCTCGGCACCCTGGCCGCCGACGGCGCGTTCCCCCTCTCCCGGGTGCTGCGGCCACTGCGGGACGCGGCGGGGGCCGGCGCCGCGCTGACCGTCTGGCGTCTCCTCGCCGCGGCCCTGCCCGCGGTGCTCGCCACGTCGCCCCCGCCGCGCGGCACCCCGGACGTGCTCGGCCTGGCCGCGGAGACGGCCGGCGCGCCCGGCCTGCGGATCTAGGTGCCGGGTTTGGCGGACGTGGTCGCCCGGGATGGGTCGAGCCGCCTGGTCGGCGAGGCACGACGGCTGTCCGCGCTCCTCGACCGGTAGGTGACGGGCCGGTTCCCGGCGGCAGGCGGGCGGACGGCGCTCGCCGCTTGTCCACGTCAGGGCCCCGGGTGGATCCTGTAGGGAATCGGCAGAGACGGATCTATCGGAGGTTCGGATGCGTCGTCTCCCGCTCGCCCTGCTCCTGCTCGCCGCGCTGCTGCTCGGCCTGCCGGCGCCCGCCCACGCCGCCCCCGACCACGCCGACGCCGCCCGCGCCGCCGCCGTGCTCGCGGCGGTCCGCACCCCCGGCACCGCCTGGGGGCTCGACCCGGCCACCGGGCGGATGACGCTGACCGTCGACGACACCGTCTCGGCCCGGGACGTGGCGGCGCTCCGGGCGGCCGCCGCCCGTGCCGGGGCGCTGCTGCACCGGGAGCCAGGCCACCTGCGCGTCCTCATCGCCGGCGGGCAGGCCGTCTACGGCGGCGGCGGACGGTGCTCGCTGGGCGCCAACGTCCGCAGCGGCACCACCGCCTACTTCGTCACCGCCGGCCACTGCACCGTCGCCGCCTCGACCTGGTACGCCGACAGCGCGCAGACCACCGTCCTCGGCACCCGGACCGGCACCAGCTTCCCCGGCAACGACTACGGTCTGGTCCGCTACACCGGCGGGATCGCCCACCCCAGCGCGGTCTACACCCACCCCGGGCTGCTCACCGTCTACGGCGCCGGCAACGCCTACATCGGCCAGGCGGTCTGCCGCAGCGGCGCCACCACGGGCGTACGCTGCGGCAGCGTCACCGGGCTCAACGCGACCGTCAACTACGCCCAGGGCACCGTGACCGGCCTGATCCGGACCAACATCTGCGCCGAGCCCGGCGACAGCGGCGGGCCCCTCTACGTGGCCGCCACCGGCACCATCCTCGGCATCCTCTCCGGAGGCAGCGGCAACTGCGCCACCGGCGGCACCACCTACTACCAGCCGATCACCGAGATCCTGGCCGCGTACGGGCTGACGATTCCCTGACCGACCGGGCCTTGCGCGCCGCCGGCCGCTCGGCCGTGGAGGCGCGGGTCGACGTCCGCGCACCCGGACCGGCCCGACCCGAACGGCGGGTCGGGCCGGTCCGTGCGTCAGCCCTTGCGGCCGGTCGTGGCGATGCCCTCGACGAAGTGGCGCTGGGCGAGGAAGAACAGCACCAGCATCGGCACGGTCGCGATGACGCTGCCCGCGAGCACGATCTCCCACTGTTGCTCGCCGCCGTAGCCGAAGCGGTCCAGCACCACCTTCAGCCCGCGCGGCAGGGTGTACAGCTCCTCGTCGCGCAGGTAGATCAGCGGCTTCATCAGGTCCGTCCAACTCGCCTTGAACTCGAAGACGAAGGCCACCAGCAGGGCGGGACGGATCAGCGGAAAGGCCAGCTTCCAGAACAACTGCGGGTAGCTCGCCCCGTCGACCCGGGCCGCCTCGAAGTACTCGCGGGGCAGCGAGAGCAGGAACTGCCGCAGCAGGAAGATGTAGAACGCCGAGCCGAACAGGTTGCCCGCCCACAGCGGCACCTGGGTGCCGGTCAGCCGCAGCTCCGACCAGATCAGGTACGTCGGGATCATGGTGACCGCGAACGGCAGCATCATCGTCGCGAGCACCAGCCCGAACAGGATGTCCCGCCCGGGGAACCGGAAGTACGCGAACCCGAACGCCACCCACGCGCTGGACAGCGTCACCGCGACCGCCGCCGCGACGCCGACCACCAGGCTGTTGAGCAGCCAGGTGACCATCGGCACGGCCTGCCACGCCTCGGCGTAGTTCCCCGGCGCGAACGGGGTGGGCAGGAACCCGGTGGAGAAGACGTACTCACGGGGCCGCAGCGAGGCGCTGATCAGCCAGACGAACGGCGCCGTGAACACCACGGCGACGCCGACGAGCGCGAGCACGAGCAGCACCCGACGCCAGACCGGCCGCCCGGCGTCCTCGGCCGCCGGCCGGCGCTCGACGGCCGACGGCGCGGCGGCGGCCACGGGGGCGGCGGCCGTCCGCTCGATCGCGGCCGTCACGACCGGCCTCCCTCGGCCCGGCGCGCGCGGGCCACGCCGCGCCGCCCCCGGTGCCCCGTCACGGCCGGTCTCCCTCGTAGTACACGAAGCGGTTGCTCAGCTTCACCTGCACCAGCGTGATGATCAGGATGATCACGAAGAGTAGCCAGGCCATCGCGGAGGCGAAGCCCATGTGCAGGAACTGGAACGCCTCCTGGAACAGGTGGATGACGTAGAACGACGCGGCGTCGCTGTTGAACGAGCCCTGCGTCTGCCGGTTGCCGAAGTACATGGTGTAGACCTCGGTGAACATCTGCAGGGACGCGATGGTGTTGACGACCAGGGTGAAGAAGAGCGCACCGGAGATCATCGGCAGCGTCACGTGCCGGAACCGGGCCCAGCCGCCGGCGCCGTCGATGCTCGCCGCCTCGTACAGGTCGCGCGGCACGTTCTGCAGGGCGGCCAGGTAGATGATCACTGTGGAGCCGAGGCTCCACAGGCTCATCAGGACGATGCCGGGCATCACCCAGTCGGGGTCGGTGGTCCAGCTCGGACCCTCGATCCCGACCAGGGCGAGGCCGCGATTGATCAGGCCGTCCTGGGTGTTGAGCAGGAGCAGGAACAGGATGCCGACCGCCACCGCCGGGGTCATCACCGGCAGGTAGAAGACGGTACGGAAGAAGCCCTGCAACCGTCCCACCCGCTTGAGCAGCAGCGCCAGCCCCAGCGAGATGGCCATCGCCAGCGGCACGTGCAGGGCCGTGTAGTAGACGGTGTTGCCCAGGCTGCGGGCCACCATCGGGTCGGCCATCAGCTCCCGGTAGTTGTCCAGGCCGGTGTACCGGGGCGCGTTGATCACGTCGTACTCGGTGAGGCTGAGCCAGGCGCTGGCGATCATCGGCCCGGCGTTGAAGACCAGGAACCCGACGATCCAGGGCGCCAGGAAGACGTACGCCCAACGCGCCTCCCGCCGGGCCAGCGGCGTACGCCGGCCGGCGGGGGCAGGGACGGTGGTGGTGGCCATCCCCGGGCCTACTTCGACGCCTTGTCCAGCGCGGCGGTCGCCTCCTGCTGGGCGCGGGCCAGCGCCTGTGCCGGCTGCGCCTGGCCGGAGAGCACCCGGTTGACGGCGTCCGTCCACGCCTTGTCGAACTCGGCGCCGGCGGGCGAGGCGGGCATGGCGAACGCGGTGTCCTGCACCGAGCGGATGGTGGCCACCGCGTCGTCGAACCGCTTGTTGCCGGTGGGCTGGTACAGCTCGTCGAAGATCCGTTTGTCGGCGGCGACGTTGCCCGTGTAGACGCCGGTGAACGGCTGGCCCGCGGCCCTGCGCGCGTCGGCGCGGGCCTTGGCGGCGGCGACCCAGGTGTCGGTGGCGGTCACCGTCTTGGCGAAGGCGCACGCCGCGTCCGGGTTCCTGGCTCCCTTGGGGACCACCCAGGCCTGCCCGGCGGACAGGGTGACCGGCTTGCCCTGCCGATCGACGAAGGGCTTGACGACCAGCTCGGCCTTCGGGCTGTTCTTGGCGGCCTGGTTGAGGAACCACTCCTCCATCGGCCACGCGACGATCTGGTTCTTGGCCAGGGGGTTCTGCGCGCCGAAGAAGTCGAAGGTGTCCCGGAAGGACTTGAACTTCCCCCAGCCACCCTGGTCCTGGATCAGCTTGACGCCGGTGGTGAGCGCCTCGACCACCCTGGGGTCGTCGAGGTTCGCCTTCGTCCCGTCGGCGGAGAGCAGGTCGGCCCCGTTGGCCTTGGCCCACATGGGCAGGAACTCGGGGATCTTCGGGTCGATGCCGATGCGGGAGAGCCGGCCCCCGGAGACGGTGGCCAGCTTGGCGTTGAGCGCCGACAGCCCCGCCCAGTTCGCGAGGTCGACGTCGTCGGGGGTCAGCCCCGCCTGCCGCAGCAGCGCCTCGTTGAGATAGACCACCCGGACGCTGGAGAACTCGGGAATGCCATAGACGGTGCCGTCGAGGGTGACCTGCTCCTTGGCGGCGGGCCGGTACTGCCCCATGTCGATGTCCTGCTTCTCGACGCAGTCCGTCAGCGATTGGATGGAGCCGCGCTCGGCGTAGGTGCCGATCAGCTTGCGGTCCATGTAGACCAGGTCCGGCGGGTTGCCGGAGGCGACCGCGGAGAGGAACTGCTGCTCGTCGAAGGCCCCCTCGGTGATCTTCAGGTCGACGTCCGGGTGGTCGCGCGTGAACGCATCCACCCGGGTCTTGGCGATCTCGTCGGACAGGCCGAAGCCCATCGTGCTCAGTGCGCCCTTGGTGGCCGTGCCACCGCCACCGTCTCCACCGCCGACGCCTCCGCAGCCGCTGAGCGCCAGGGCGAACACTCCGACGAGGGCAGCCGCCCGCACCATCCGTGTCATGACAGTTCCTCCCGAGAGCCGGCGGGCGGCAGTGCCCGCGCCAGCGCACCTTCTCCGATCCTCGGGATCGTCAAACGTCTCGGGAGGAACTGACGTCCGTGGGAGGGCCGGCGCCGCCCGCCGGCACGGCCACCGGTGTGGTCAGGAGGACTGCGGGGTGAGCAGGTAGTCGTCGGCCTCCTGGCTCCACCGCAGGTCGACGATGCCGCTGGTGGCTGCCGCCTTGCAGAACTGGAGGAAGCTGCGGTATCCGAGCTTCTTCTCGCTGAAGTCGGGCCGCGCCCGGCGGAGCTGGTTCTTCAGGCCGGACAGCGCCACCGCCCCCTCGTCGCCGGCCAGGTCGGACACCACCGAGCGGAGCAGCCCGAACGCCACCTCCCGGTCGCCGTGCTCGGGCAGGGACACCTCGGGGTCGCCCTTGGCGGGGCCCTCCCCCAGCTCGACGACGTTGTGCTGGGCGAGGTGTCGCAGCAGCTCGCCGAAGGTGCGGAACCCGTAGTCGGACTCGCTGAACGTCGGGTCCTTTCTAAGCAGGGTCCGCTTCAGTGTCGAGGCGGTCACCTCGCCGCTGGAGCTGCCCTGCAGGCCGGCCACGGTCTGCGCCACCAGCACGGCGAGCGTGTCGACGTCGCGGGCGACCTCCTCGCCCACCGGCTGCGGCTCGGGCTCCCGCTCCGGCTCGGCCTGCTGCGCCTCCGGGCCGGGCAGCCGCGCCGGGCGGGCGCGCCGGCCCCGCGCCGGAGGGACGTCGACGCCCTCCAGGCGGTCGTAGTAGAGGAACTCGTCGCACGCAGGCGGCAGCAGCGCCGAGGTCGACTTCTCCACGCCGACCCCGATGACGCGCTTGTTCAGCTCGCGGAGCTTGTGCACGAGGGGCGTGAAGTCGCTGTCGCCGGTGCAGATCACGAACGTCGAGATGTAGCCGCGCTCGAAGGCCAGCTCCACCGCGTCGACGGCCATCTTGATGTCGGCGGCGTTCTTGCGGGAGGCGCCCATGCGCTGGGGAATCTCGATGAGTTCGACGTGGGACCGGGTGAGCATCCGGCGGTCCTCGTCGAAGTACGACCAGTCGGCGTACGCCCGGCGCACCACCACCCGGCCGCGCTCGGCGAGGGCGTCGGCGATGGGGCGCAGGTCGAAGGCCGCGCCGCCGAGGTGGTCGCGCGCCCCCAGCGCGAGGTTCTCGTAGTCGAGGAACAGGGCGATGCGGTCCTCTTGATCCACGCGAACCACCCTACGCCGCCGACGGGCCGACGGCCGGCGACGTGGCGGACCGCGCCGCCGCGATTCTCCTGCCGGCGGCGCCGCCGGTGCTCTCCGTCGGGCTGGTCGTCGGGGCGCTTCCCCTAGCCACCCAGTCGCTGGCGCGCGAGGAACTTGGGCACGACCATCCGCCAGGCATCCGTCACCAGCTCCGTCATGTGGTCGCGGTCGAGCCGGTCAAGGCGACCGCACACCCAGTTGAAGCGCAGGTCGGCCGCGTCGGGCAGGAAGAACAGGTCCGGGTCGCCGGCGACGAGCCCGGCGCGTTCCTCCTTCGGGTACGCGAACCCCATCGTCGTCTCGTCCCGGGAGAACGCGACGTAGACGAGGGCACCGACGCGGAACTTCACGCGGTCCCGGATGAGGTGCTCGGTGGTCCGTGGCAGGGTCAGGGCCAGTGCGCGGACGTCGGCGACGGTGACCATGCCCCGACGGTAGTGGCCCGCCGGGCCGAGGGAGGGACGCGCCGCCGACGGCTCGCGCCCGAAATGTTGCGCTCCCGCTCTCCCGGCGTTCACGCCCGCACCGATAGCATCGCTGTCCATGAATACGAAGAGCAGTATCCGCTCGCGGCCCAGAAGGCTCGCGACGGCGTTCGCGCTGGCCGCCGTGCTGGTGGCGCCCGTGGTGGTGACGACGGCGGTGGCCTCGGCCGCCACCACCCTGACCGTGGCCCAGGCGCTCGCCGCACAGGACGGTCGGACGGCGACCGTGACCGGCTACGTGATCGGCCAACCGACCAGCAACACGACCGTGCTGCGGTCGGGTTTCACGTCCGACACCGCGATCGCGATCGCCGACACGGCGGCCGAGACCAGCCCGAGCAGGATGCTCTACGTCCAGGTCACCGCCGCGTACCGGAGTACCTTCGGGCTGCTCACCAACCCGGGCCTGCGGGGCCAGCCCGTCACCGCCACCGGCACGCTGACCGCCTACTTCAGCCACGGCGGCCTGAAGGACCCGACGGCGATGACCCTGGGCGGCGGTGGCGGCACGCCCTCGCCGACCCAGTCGCCGACGCCGGGCCCGACCCCGACCTCGCCCGGCGGCGGGTACGACTCCACCTACTACGCCAGCGCGATCGGCAAGACCGGCCCGGCGCTGCGCAGCTCGCTGCACTCGATCATCAAGGTGCACACCAAGCTCTCCTACGACCAAGTGTGGGAGGCGCTGCGGGACACCGACCAGGACCCGGCGAACACCAACAACGTGATCCTGCTCTACACCGGCCGGTCGCAGAGCAAGACCAGCAACGGCGGCGGTGTCGACGACTGGAACCGCGAGCACGTCTGGGCCAAGTCGCACGGCGACTTCGGCACCGCGACCGGCCCCGGAACCGACGTCCACCACCTGCGGCCGACTGACGTCTCGGTCAACTCCACCCGGGGCAACAAGGACTTCGACAACGGCGGCAGCCCCGTCGCCGAGGCGCCCGGCTGCTACACCGACGCCGACTCGTGGGAGCCGCGCAACGCGGTGAAGGGCGACGTGGCCCGCATGATCATGTACATGGCGATCCGGTACGAGGGCACCGACGGCTGGCCCAACCTGGAGATGAACCAGTCGGTCAACAACGGCACCGCGCCGTACCACGGCCGGATGTCGGTGCTGCTGCAGTGGAACCAGCTCGACCCGCCGGACGCCTTCGAGAAGCGCCGCAACCAGCGGATCTACGAGCGCTGGCAGGGCAACCGGAACCCGTTCGTCGACCACCCGGAGTGGGCGACGGCCATCTGGGGCTGACCCGCCGCACCGACGCCGCGGCCGGTCCCCTACCCGGGGGGCCGGCCGCTCGTGCGTTCGCCGTGGTGGTGGCGTGCCGGGCCGTGCCCGTCCTCACGGTCGATGCGCAGCTCCCGTTCGAGTTCCGCGATGACCGCCCGCAGGTCGTCCAGCCGCTGGGTGAGCGCGATCCGGTCCACCTCGTCCGGCACGCCGTCGCCGTCCTCGTCGTAGTCGGGCGACAACCGCTCGGTCATCTCCAGCCGGCGGGCCTCCTCCATCGAGTTCACGATGACGGCGATCAGGATGTTCAGCAGCAGGTTCACCGTGATCATCACGTAGCTGACGTAGTAGAGCAGCGTCCACGGCGACACCGCCATGCCCTGCGCGATGAGGTCCGGCAGGGTCTCCAGCGACAACAGCACGAACAGGGTCAGCAGGGAACGCCCGATGTCGCCGTACTGCTCCGGATAGCGCTCCCCGAAGATCAGCCAGCCGGCCATGCCGTAGACGTAGAGGGTCACCGCGGCCAGCGCGAGGAAGCCGGCCACGCCGGGGATGCTGCGCCACAGCGCCGCCACGATCGTGCGCAGCCCCGGCGAGAACCGCACCAGCCGCAGCACCCGGGCGACCCGTACGAAGCGCAGCAGCGCCGAGTCGCCGTGCAGGCCGGGGATGAAGATCGCCGCCGTCACCAGGAAGTCGAAGACGTTCCAGCCGTGCCGGAAGAAGTCCTGCGGCCGGCGGCCGTACGCCAGCACCCGGATGGCGATCTCGACGACGAAGACCAGCCGGAACAGCCACTCGCACCAGCGCAGGGCCCGTCCCGCGGCACCGAGGTCCGGGTACGTCTCGACGCCGAGCACCACCCCGTTCGCCATGATGACCACGACGATGAGCACGTCGAACGGCCGCGACCGGGCGATCCGGGCGCAGCGTTCCGCCACGCCCGGCGGGCCCCCGGGCGCAGCCGTCGACCCGCCACCCCGCTGGGTGGGCACGGACGGGCGGCTCACCGCCCCCACACCCCCGTACCGCTCCGTGCGGCCACGGACGGGTCGTCGGGCAGGTGCGGGGTAGGCATGCGGACAGCCTAAGAGGACATCTGATCTCGCTTGGTGAAGGTTGGTCCGGTTAGGTGGTTGCGTTTCGCCAGGTTGGGGTGGATTCTCCGGTGAGATAACGGCTCATTGTGTTAGCCATCGCCCAATGGATCATCGCCCGGGTGCGTTGAGGAAGGGCCTCGTAGTCACGGACGAGCCGTCGGTGCTGCATCAGCCAACCGAAGGTCCGTTCCACGACCCACCGTCGGGGCTGGACGTGGAAGCCCTTCCCGGCGTGGCGGGGTACGCGCTCGACGTCGATGCCGAGCCGGGCGCCGGGCGCCCGTACGGCGGTGACGATCACGGCGAGGAGTAGGCCGAGGGTGTAGGTGACGATGTGCCGCTTGCGTCCCTTGATCTTCTTCGCCGCGTCGATGCCCTGGCTGGACTCGCCGACGTTGCTGGAGGTCTTCACGCTCTGCGAGTCCAGGACCACCGCTGAAGGGCTGCGCTGCGGCCCCGGGCCGCGCGAGCCCGCTCCCGCAGCAGCTCGACCCGTCGCTGCTGATCTGCGCCGCCCGTGGGAACCAGCCAACCCCACCCGAGCGCCTCACCCCGGCCAGGGCCCGCTGCGGATTTCGGTGCTTGTGCGCCGTCCCGCACAAGCACCGAAATCCGCCATTCATACCGCGTCGCGAGTTAGGCGGTGTCGCGCCTACGTCCGATCAGCCGTCGATGACTGAGCGCGATAAATGCCGCACCGAGGCCGATCACAGTCAGGGCGATGGTGACGTAGGTTGAGTATCGGATTCCGGTGACGGGCAGAGTGCCTTTGCGGACCGTGATGCTTGCCGAGGCGGAGGAGCCCGGGCCGCTCTGGACCGAGGTGACCGCTTCCGTCGTATTGACCTTTTTTCCGCTGGTGGTGCCGGTGACGTTTACCGAGAAGGTGCAACTCCCGTTGGCCGGCAGGGTGGCGCCAGCCAAGCTGATGCTGCTGCTACCGGAAGTCGCGGTGATCGTGCCGCCGCCACAGGAACCACTCAAACCGTTAGGTGTGGCGACCACCAGTCCCGCAGGAAGGTTGTCGACGAAACTGACGCCGGTCAGCGACGTTTTTTTATTCGGGTTGGTGAGGGTGAAACCCAGTGACGTCGTCCCGTTGAGGGGGATGGTGGCCTTCCCGAAAGATTTGGCGATTGTCGGCGGCGCGACGACCGCCGCGCGGACCGTGACGGTAGCCGAGGCGCGGGCGCCCGGGCCGCTTTCGTTCGAGTCCACCGGGCCGGTGGTGTTCACCTTCGTTCCGCTGGTGGTCCCGGTGACGTTCACCGAGAAGGTGCAACTCCCGTTGGCCGGCAAGGTCGCACCAGCCAGGCTGATGCTGCCACCACCAGCAGTCGCGGTGATCGTGCCGCCGCCGCAGGAACCGGTCAAGCCGTTGGGCGTGGCAACGACGAGCCCTGCGGGCAGGGTGTCACTGAAACCGACCCCGGTCAACGACGTACGCGCGTTGGGGTTACTGAGGGTGAAACCAAGCGACGTCGCCCCGTTGAGGGGGATGGTCGCATCCCCGAAAGCCTTGGCGATTGTCGGCGGGGCGACGACCGCCGCGCCGACTGTGACGGTTGCCGAGGCGGGGGCGCCTGGGCCGCTTTGGACCGAGGTGACGGGAGTCGTCGTATTGACTTTTGTTCCGGTGGTGGTGCCGGTGACGTTGACCGACACCGTGCAACTCCCGCTGGCCGGCAGGGTGGCGCCGAACAGGCTGATGCTGCTGCTACCGGGAGTCGCCGCGATCGTGCCGGAGGCGCAGTTGGTCTGCGCGGCACTGGGTGTGGCGACCACCAGTCCCGTAGGAAGGTTGTCGACGAAACTGACGCCGGTCAGCGACGTCTCTGTATTGGGGTTGGTGAGGGTGAAACCCAGTGACGTCGTCCCGTTGAGGGGGATGGTCGCATCCTCGAAAGCCTTGGAGATCGTCGGTGGTGCAGCGACGGCGACCGTGATGCTCGCCGCAGCAGGGGTACCCGGGCCGCTTTCGTTCGAGTCCACCGGGCCGGTGGTGTTCACCTTCGTTCCGCTGGTGGTGGCGGTGACGTTCACCGAGAAGGTGCAACTCCCGTTGGCCGGCAAGGTCGCACCAGCCAGGCTGATGCTGCCACCACCAGCAGTCGCGGTGATCGTGCCGCCGCCGCAGGAACCGGTCAAGCCGTTGGGCGTGGAGACGACGAGCCCTGCGGGCAGGGTGTCACTGAAACCGACCCCGGTCAGTGACGTGCCCGGGTTGGGGTTACTGAGGGTGAAACCGAGCGACGTCGTCCCGCCGGCACCGATGGTCGTGGTCCCGAAAGCCTTGGAGATCGTCGGTGGTGCAGCGACGGCAACCGTGATGCTCGCCGCAGCGGGGGCGCCTGGGCCGCTTTCGTTCGAGTCCACCGGGCCGCTGGTGTTCACCTTCGTTCCGCTGGTGGTGGCGGTGACGTTCACCGAGAAGGTGC